>JACDAU010000045.1 GCA_013695265.1 Chloroflexia bacterium | reverse complement strand
TGCCAGCGCTGCTCGAACGGTACGAACGCGAAGGCTCACTGCCCGATCTCACCACTGCTCACTATGGCGACGGTGGGCTGTGCGGCGCACTGATCGAGGAATGCGCCGGGGTGCCTTTCAGTTTTACGGCACACTCGCTCGGTGCCCAAAAGTTGGACAAACTCAACGCCAGTCGGCGCAACCTCGCCGTACTCGACGAAGAGTATCATTTTACACAGCGCATCCTGGCGGAACGTCTTGCGATGAATCGCTCTACGGTGAACATCACGAGCACCTCTCAGGAGCGCTTCAGCCAGTACACGCATAACGCTTACCGCGGCGCGGTAGATGCGACCGACGACGCACGATTCGCCGTCGTTCCCCCCGGCGTCGCGATGGATGTCTTCGATCGATCCAGTAAGCACCCCCGCGAGGAGGCAGTACACGAGCACGTCCGCGCCTGCCTGGCCCGCGATCTGAAGCCGGAGCGAACAGGCTTGCCCTGCGTCGTCGCATCTAGTCGGCTGGACCCAAAGAAGAACCACCTCGGACTCTTCGAGGCGTTCGCGGCAAGCCCCGCACTGCGCCAGGCAGCAAACCTGGTCATCATCACCGGCGACCTCGACGACCCGCTCATCGACTACTCGTCGACTGGTCCGGGCGAGCGCGCTGTGCTCGACTCGCTTATGTCTGTGGTCGAGCGTGCGGGACTGCGAGGCGAGGTATCAATGTTCGCGCTCCGAGGTCAGGGCGCGCTCGCGGCGGGGTATCGCTTCCTCTCAAGGCAGCGCTCTGTGTTCGCGCTCACGGCGCTGTACGAGCCGTTCGGGCTCGCGCCGCTGGAAGCAATGGCCGCGGGTCTCCCGGCAGTGGTCACCAAGTACGGTGGGCCGAGCGAGAGCATGCGATCCGGGGATGACGAGTACGGCATCCTGGTGGACCCGCTCGACCCAATGGTGGTCAGTTCCGGACTGTACGCGCTCGTGGCCAATACGGACCAGTGGGTTCGCTTCGCGGAGGCGGGTTATGGACGGGTGCTTGCTCGATATACCTGGCAGCGCACAGCGGAAGGGTATCTCCAGGCGCTGGCCGGGTCGCGCACCGCCCTCGACGAGGCGGAGCACGAGGTACGCGCCACCGCCGGGGCGACGAGCGATGCCGTGCTAGAGGCCGCCGCACCTGCCGTCACCCCCGGCAGGGCTTCCCTACCCATTCCCCGCTACTTCACCGAGCCGGACCATGGCACAGAACTGCAACTCTCGGCTCTCGATGAAGTGTATCTGAGCCTTGATGTTCTCACGGTCGGCGAGACACTCGTGGACTTTATCTCCCACGAGCAGGTACAGTCGTTGCGCACCGCGAGCCAGTTCGTTCGCTACCTCGGCGGACAGCCGGCGAACGTGGCGGTGTACGTCGCGAAGCTCGGCTGCCGCTCGGCAGTGCTCTCGAAGGTGGGCACAGAGTACTTCGGAGAGTTTCTGGAGGAGCAACTCCAGCGCCACGGGGTCAGCACGGAAGCACTGCACCACACCGCTGCAGCGCCGACCACGAACGCATTTATCACCCGCACCGTGAGCGTGCCGGACTTCCAGATCAACCGGGGTGCGGACGCGCTGCTGGAGATCCGCGATGTGCCGGAGTCGCTGATCGAGCGGGCGCGGGCGGTTCACACCTCCACCTTTGCCTTGTCTCTGGAACCACAGCGCTCCGCGATTCGCCGCGCCCTCCGCCTGGCACACCGTCACGGCAAGCTCGTCTCGCTCGATCCGAACTATTCGTCCCGTATCTGGCCCGACAAGGAAGAGGCATGGGAAGTCCTCGCAGAGGTTCTGCCGCACGTCACGATTGTGAAGCCTTCGCTGGAGGACGCACGCCGCCTCTTCGATCCGAACATGGACGAGGATGCACTGGAAGCAGCGTGTTTGCGAGAGTTCCACGACCTCGGCGCCCAGGTGGTCATCGTGACCCGAAGCGGCGGCACGGTAACGGTGTCCGAGGAAGGACGCGTCGAGAGTGTCGGGCCGCTGCCCATGGTGCCGGTACAGAATATTACGGGCGGCCGCGACGCCTTTTGGTCGGCATTGCTTGTTGCCCACCTGGATGGAAAGCCCTGGGGCCTCGCAGTCACGTTCGCCCACGAGGTCGCCGCGCTCAAGCTGCGCATCGTCGGCCACGTCGAGCGGGCAATCGACCGTGAAGCCCTCTACCAGAGGCTTGAGCGGCAGATGGCCAGCCACGGTGTCTGACCTGGCCGCAGATGCCTTGCCCGACGCGCCGGACCTCGACGTTGTGGCAATTGGCGAGTTGCTCATTGACTTGATTTCCACGGAGCCCGCCCCATCGCTACGCGACTCAGCCGGCTTTGGCAGGCACCAAGGCGGGGCGGCGGCGAACCTGGCGGTGAACGTCGCGAAGCTGGGGGGCCGCTCCGCGATCGTAGCGAAGACGGGCATCGGCGCCTTCGGTCAATACTGTAAGAACGAGCTGAATCGATTCGGCGTGCTCACCGACTACCTGGTGATGGACCACCGCGTCCGAACCACGATGGTGTTTGTCGCCCGAACGGCCGGCACCCCAGACTTTGAGGTCGCGCGCCAGGGCGACGCGGCGCTTCGGCCCGAAGACGTGCCAGAGGAGGCCATCGCACGCGCGCGGATCGTGCATACGACGGCGTTCGCGCTCTCTCGGGAGCCCTGCCGATCCGCGGTGCTGCACGCGGTACGCCTTGCCAAGCAACAGAAAAAGCTCGTCTCGCTCGACCCCAATTACCACCCGGATGTGTGGCGTGACCTGTTCGAGGCGCGCGCGGTGCTCGGGGAAATGTACCGTTTTGTGGACCTCACGAAGCCGTCGCTCGACGACGCGGAGCGGTTGTGGGGCCCGGGGCGCAGCCCCGAGGAATACGTCAGGATCTACGCCGAACTAGGCGCGGGGACGGTCGTGTTAACGATGGGGGCAGAGGGCGCGATCGTGCGACACGACGGCGAGAATACCTACGTGGCCCCACGTGATCTGGAGGTCGCAGACGCCACCGGCGCGGGCGACGCGTACTGGTCTGGGTTCCTGGTGGCGTGGCTGGACGGTCACTCACCGGAAGAATGCGGACTTTTCGCGCGGGAGGTTGTTGAACGAAAACTGCGCACCGTCGGTCCGCTGCCCCAGAACCTCGACCGGCGTGACCTGTATGCGGCGATCGGAGGACAGCGCAAGACAATTACCCCAACGGACAAACACAGCGACGAGACAGAATCAGCGCGCAACCTCAGCGGCATGTGAAGTGGCAAAGCGCGGGTGCTACGGACGGTCGGCCCCACTGAGCGCCAAGGGAGCGTGCGTTTGCATGCCGGGCTGGAACCAGATCTTCGCAGACTCGGCGCAGACCTGCTTCGGGATCAGCCAACGCGCCATGAGCAACCCGAAGATCTTACAACCGACGCAGAAGGCAAGGACGGCCTCCAGCGTGCCAAACACCCCAAGCATCTGGACCAGCCAGTGGGACGCTACCGCCCGGTCCTAGCCGGGAGCATACATCAGTGTCACCTTTGATACGTCAGCTCCGATCGAGCGTGCAAAGGGCTTCGGGGGGCTGGCGGTGTACTTCGGCTGCTCGAGGAACTTCGGCGTGATGACCCGCGTGACCAGTTGTCCGAGCGTGCTGAACCGCGGTCCAGCGAGCGCGTGGGCGACGAATCCGAAGCCAGGCAGCACGATGATGAGCGGCTCCTGCGTCACCAGCGTCGGAGCACTCATAAGCACAACACCAGCCGCGACGAGACGCGGCGATAACTCCTTCACAGGGTTGGGGAAGCGGTAAACGGCTCTCATAACACACGAGGTTATCACGGTCCCTTTCTCTAACAGGTAACTCGTTCTGCCGTGACAATGCAGAGTATCGCCGAGTCGCTGATACTAACACCGACAAGCAGCCGTAGTCACAGCAATGTGGGGGGGGCAATCGGTTGGGTGCAGGTCTCCGTGCCTGCCTCGCCACCGGGTCGTCACAGCGAGCCGCACCGCATCATACAAACATGACTTACGGACAGCCTTTACAGTATACGGCGCTATCGGCTCTGCTGCTGGTGGAACACCTCGTAGAGCACAACGCTC
>JACDAU010000424.1 GCA_013695265.1 Chloroflexia bacterium | reverse complement strand
GCGTCGGACTTTACCGCATCATCGCGTCTCCCGGCAGCCTCGACGCGTACCGCGACGAACAGCAGCCACCCAGCCCCGAGCAGCAGTGCGAGCAACATGAACCGGCGCAGGGCCGTGGTGCGAGTATGGTGTTGCATTGAATGGCCATGCATGGTACGGAAACTATAGCAGTGCAGGCGTGTCTGTTGCACCTGGTGGGAACCCGTAGGAGTTCCAGCGCATGTGGGTGCGCTGAGGCTGCTCGCCGAGCGGCCCAGTTACCGCATGCCGTGCCTCACCCAATATTGAGCGCAGACGGTTCCACCTCGTAGCGGCTTCTGACGCCGCCCCTTAGCTGGGATCTGTACTGGTCGGTGTCGGCAGTCCCTGTTGCGCTGTGGTGGTGGATGCCTGGACCAGGGCCGGTCTGGAACGTGCCGAAGGGGGTAGCCCCACCACGTGGAGGATCTCGTCCTCATCGAGCGACTCGCGCTCCAGCAGGGCATCCGCCAGGGCGTCCAGCCTGGATCGCTCCCGTATGAGAACACTTATCGCGTCCTGGTATGACTCATCGATGATACGGCGAGTTTCCTTGTCCACGGTCGCGATGAGTTCCTCGCCAAAGTCGCGGGAGACACCGCCGCTGGACGAACCGAGGAAGTCCTCGCCCTCGTTGCCGGCGAGGAACAGCAGTCCGACCTCCTTGCTCATGCCCCACCGCGTGACCATCTGCCGCGCGATCTCCATGACCTGCTTCAGGTCGTTCTCCGCGCCCGTGGTCACGAGGTCGAACACGATCTCCTCTGCCGCTCGGCCACCGAGTGCGCCGACGATTCTGCCCCGGAGGTAGCGCTCGGTGTAGTTGAATCGGTCGTCTGCCGGGACGGAGTACGTGACGCCGAGCGCCTGCCCGCGTGGCACGATGGTTACTTTGTGGACGGGGTCCGCATCGGGGACGAGCAGGCCGAGGATCGCGTGTCCAGCCTCGTGATACGCAACGCGGCGACGGTCGTCCTCGCTCAGCACGAGCTGTCGCGCCGCGCCGAGGATGATCTTTTCCATGGCATCGAAGAAGTCGATCTGGGCCACAAACTGCCTCTCGCGGCGCGCCGCGAGCAGCGCGGCCTCGTTGACTAAGTTCCGCAGGTCCGCGCCGACGAGGCCCGGTGTGGCCTCCGCGATCGTTTCCAGACTGAGGTTGGGATCGAGCGGCACGCCGCGTGTATGCACCTCCAGGATCGCCCGGCGGCCCACGCGGTCGGGACGCTGCACGGTGACGCGGCGGTCAAAGCGGCCGGGCCGCAGCAGCGCTGGGTCGAGCACATCGGGTCGGTTTGTGGCCGCGAGGACGATTACGGCGTTGCGGCCATCGAAGCCATCCATCTCCACGAGGATCTGATTCAGTGTCTGCTCTCGTTCGTCGCTGCCGCCGCCGAAGTTCGCGTTGCCTCCTCGGCGTCGGCCGATCGCGTCCAGCTCGTCCACGAAGATGATCGCGGGCGCTTCTTTCTTTGCGTTGCTGAACAGCTCGCGCACGCGCGAGGCGCCGACACCGACCACCATCTCTATGAACTCGGAGCCGGACATGCTGAAGAACGGCACGTCGGCCTCCCCTGCGACTGCCTTCGCGAGGAGGGTTTTGCCCGTGCCGGGCGGCCCGACGAGGAGCACGCCCTTGGGTATCGTGCCACCGAGTCGCTGATACTTCTCCGGGTTCTTCAGAAAGTCGACGATCTCGACGAGCTCTTGCTCCGCCTCTTCGATGCCCGCGACATCCTGGAAGGTGATCCGCATAGTTTCGTCCGACTCGGCAGCGTAGCGCTTTGCCCTGCTGCGGCCCAGGCTGAATATTCCACCTTGCGAGGAACGCGTAGCGCGTCTGAGGAGAAAGAGCATGAAAGCGAAAAACAGGAGTGTGGGCGCGAAGCTCAGGAGGATGTTTAGTAGGAGGGAGCGTCCACCGGGCGGCTCCTGCACTTTCACCGTGATACCCTGCGCGATGAGCTGATTCGTGAGGTCACGATCCCCGAACTCCGGGACGCGGGTCTGAAATGTGGTGGAACTCGTGGAACCCTCCTCGCCCGTGGGTGGGAACGGTACGTTTTGCTTGAATGTTCCGTTGATCACGGCCCCGCTGGTGGTAATCTCCGAGACGTTCCCAGCGCGCGCTTGTGCCTTGAAGAGGTAATAGGGGACGACTCTGATCTCCTCTGGCGCGGCCAGGAGTGGCGCAAGAAACCAGTTCAGGAGAAGTGCGAGCGCGAGCATCAACCACACCCAACGGGGGATAACCCATCGCTGCCTCGGTGGGTTGTTGTTTGGCTCGCCTCGCGCTGCCTCCGGTCCCGGCGGCCGGGGCCGTTGCGTGGTGTCCGGGGTGGGCTGGGTGTTGTCGGCCACTGCGGGCTTCCTCCGATCGCTGTGCTGGTCCGCCGTAGCGGTGCCGTATGGGTGCGGCGGCTGTGGTCTGCACTGATTATACCCGCAGGCGGCGAACACTCAAGGGCGGCTACTGAGGTGGGAGGGGGCCTGAATGGCGCGAACGCCGATTTGGGGTGGGAAGCTGCGGGCGAACGGCTTGCCGCCGAGCGGGTTAGCGGGTTCCCGGTGCTTGACGGTTGGGGTGCGGACGGGTAAAATGACGCGTGCGAGGGACGAGGCGCATTCGTCTAGTGGCCCAGGACACCGCCCTCTCAAGGCGGAGATCACGGGTTCGAATCCCGTATGCGCTACCGGTCAGGGCAGGTGAAGCGAGCTTCCCTGCCCTGCGCTTTCTCTGGGGCCCCCATAGTCTAGCGGCCCAGGACGTCGCCCTTTCAAGGCGAAGATCGCGGGTTCGAATCCCGCTGGGGGTACTTTCTTGCTCGGCTGTTGCTTCGCCGGCTCCTTCGCGGCGTAATGCGTGATTCCCTCCGGCCTGGCGGTATCGCGAGATCCTCAGCGCATCGCGGGGCGGTAAGCCATGCATAGCCGCCCCTGCCGCCCTTGGAGATTGACTGGTCCGCCTCTGCGGAGCGTCTTTGCTCGTGAGGTTACCTGTCCAATACCAACTGCTGCTGAATAATAGCGCATCCGTCCTTCCGAGTCCTTCGCTTCGCGCGAGGATAAACTCTGCGAGGAATCCGTGGTACGGGCTACGGATCCCTCACTGCGTTCGGGATGACATGCATCAGGGTTCAAGCGCATTGCGTATAGGACTTTCCGGTTGACTGCCTTCTTTTCATCGCGTCGCAAGGGCACGGCATGCCGTGTCTCTACCGCGGGGTTGCAGGCATTGGTCTTCAAGGTGAGGAAGCGGCGACGGGGTTGCACGGGCGTTCAGTTGAACACCCCTACGGTGGATCAATCCTCGTGCTCATGGCGATTCAGGTAGCATCGGGTCGACGCTTGCTCTGATTCGGCATCACCTCTGTGGTTGCTCTTGGGCTATCATAGGTGGGGGGATAGATCGAGGAGCAGATGGAGTTATTGCACGAGGTTGCAGCTCGGCTGGAGCGGCTCCCGGCAGAGCAGCGCGCCGCAGTTGCCGGAGTGATAGAGCGCGAGCTGGATCGTTTAGAGGAAGGCCGAGCGACCGAGCCAGCCGAGGTGAACGAACAGGACCGCGGGGCGTTGCTCGCCAGTGAGGCGCAGATCCAGCTCATTGTGCGGCGAATGCCCGCGATCCTGTGGACCGTGAATACCCAGTTGCAGTTCACGTCCTCGCTGGACGCCGGGCTGGCTTTGCTTGGACTGGAGCCAGACCAGGTTGTGGGGATGGCTTTAGGCGACGTCCTGAGGACGGCGGTACGAGCGCATCAAAGAGCGCTGGCGGGTGAGGCGGTTTCGTACGAAGCCGAGCTTGGGGATCATGTTTTCGAGTCGGCGGTCGAGCCGCTGATGGACGAGGGACAGGTCGTCGGCGCAATCGGCGTGGCGGTGGACACCACGGAGCGCAGGCAGGCGGAGGATGCGCGTCAGTGGGAGGCCGAACGGTACCGGAGTCTGGTCGCTGCCACGGCCCAGCTTGTATGGACTGCGGACGAGGCGGGCCGTATCACCTCCAACCTGGCGGCATGGAGCGCGTTTACCGGGCAAACGGAACAGGATGTCCGTGGTTCGGGCTGGCTCAACGCGATACACGCGGATGACCGTGAACGGGCGTTGGCGTCGTGGGCGAACGCCGATACGACGCGCCAAACGTAGGAGACGACGTATCGCGTCCGCAGTCACGACGGGGTTTTTTGGAATTTGCTGGAGCGCGGGGTGCCAATACTTGGGCCCGATGGAACTGTGCGCGAATGGGTGGGAACCTGCACGGACATCAGCGAGCGGGTGGAAGCACACGAACTGCTGGAGGAGCGGGTGCGGGAGCGGACCCGTAAGCTATCCATGTTGCTTGATGTGGCGCACAACGTGGCGTCCACCCTGGAGCCTGAGCCGCTGCTGGGGGTGATTCTCGACCAGATCCGGCGGGTGGTGGACTTTACTGGGGGTTCGATCCTGGTCGTGGAGGGGGATCACCTGAGTGTAGCCGCGTACCGTGGTCCGATGCCGCAGGAGCAAGCTCTGCGGATTCATTTCTCTTTGGTGCGTGCTGGCGTGAACTGGGAGACCGTCCAGAACCATCGACCGGTGATTATCGGTGATGTATATGGTGCGGATGCCGCGGCGCGGGCCTTTAGAGACATGATCGACGAGCACGTGCACGGTGGCATGGCGTACATTCGGTCCCTGATGATGGCAACCGCCCACAGCAGCTTGCGCGGGGCCGCTCAGGCGTCGCCCGCTCCTGGACAGGCGCTGATGCAAGCGATTGATCTTCTGTACCGCGACATCCGGAGAACATGTTCGTGACCTGCTTCTATGCCAGCCTCGATCCAAAGACCGGGCAGATGCAGTACGCGAATGCCGGCCATACCCTGCCCTGTCGCGGACGTGCTGGCGCGGTGGAGGAACTGTGCGCCAGAGGCATGCCCTTGGGGTTGATGCTCCCGATGCGGTATGAGGAACACACGATGCTCCCGGAACCCGAAGATACCGTTTTGTACTGCACGGATGGCATGGTGGAGGCGCACGATCCGCAGCGGAAGATCTTTGGCAGCTCGCGCATTCGCGAACTTTTGAGAGACTATCGATTGGACGGTGAGCGGGATCTGATTGACGCCTTACTCTGCGACCTTGGGCACTTCACGCTTCACGGGTGCCTCCTGGGAACAGGAGGACGATCTGACGTTGGTGAGGATTCAGTGGCAGTGGAGCGCTGGAGATGCCCGGTACGGCAGGTGGCCGCGCCCCCGCTGCACCGCTGACGCCGACAAATGGAGCACGGCGTCTACGTCTGCGGATATAATCAGTCCAGAGGTTACCGGCTGCGACCTTGCGTGGCCCGGCACAGCGCGAAGGGGTTGGTGCGATGGAATTGCTTTTCGAGTGGGTGGGGGCCGTCGTGCTGCTGGGCTTGCTGCTGCTGCTGGTGCCCGTCTTCTTTATGCTGATCATCACGCTGCAGTTTCGTCTCAGCGGCCGGGGGAGCGAGCCGATCAGCGGCGACGCGGCGGGGCGCCCGGACCCGACGCCACAGGGGCGCGACGCTAGCTAGTAGGCCATTATGCTAGATGTTGAAGGCCAATCGTTTGATGCGCAGGAAGTCCCGCTCGCCGAGCAGTCGGTTGAGGTAGATACAGAGCGTGTGCGCGGCCAACTTGGAGTGCAGCCGGGTGCACAGC
>JACDAU010000394.1 GCA_013695265.1 Chloroflexia bacterium | reverse complement strand
CTCACGCGCGGGCGCGATCGCCGCCTCGGGCTGGACCGCGCGAGAAGCCGTCTCCTGTCCCAGGGTTGGTGGCCGCTCGTGCCAACTGCTGGCGCTGATCGCCGACTGGTCGACGTCCAGCACGACGTGGTTCTCCTCGATTGCGCGGACGGCCTGCATCGGGATGTACGCCGTGCCGCCGCCGTCGATATCCACCTCGAGGTACGTGCCCTGCACCTCGCCGCTCTGCACGACCTGCTCGTAGGTCACGGCCTCCTCGGAGTCCTGGATCGCGCTTGCCAGATCCTCGCCTGCGGGATCGGAGCCTTCCCAGACCTTCGTCACGCGGCCAATGGGCTCGCGCTGGTTCGTGACCACCTGCGCGCCCTCCTGTATCTGTCCCAGCATCTCGGGGTTGGACATTTGTACCTCCTTGTGGACGTTAACCCGCGTGATCGCGCGTGGCCGGGCACCTTGCCGCACTCCGTGTGCCAGCGTGGTAGACAGGTAGCGACGGAGAGACGAGTGTAGAGACGTTATCAATAAGAATAGTGTCGCAGGAAAATGGCAGGGAAGGGGCTACCGCCGGTAAGGTTTAGGTGACGAGCCGCAAACCTAGTACTGGAAAGGAGCCCCCCCGATGTTACCAGATACCGCCCGCCTCTCCGCCGGCCGCATCCGTCGCCTCCTCGATCCGCTGATCCTCGCGGCGGTCGCGGACACGGATGCCGACCGCTACCGCAAGTGTTTCCCCGCCTTCGCCCACGTCTGGATGCTGGTGCTGCACGCCCTCTCGGGCAATGCAAGCCTGCGCCAGAGCCACGCCGGGCAGGCGGGGGATAGGCGATTGCGCGACCGGCTCGGGATGCCGGGGTGGATCAGCTACAGCCAGCTCGCCCGCTCCTCCACCTCCCGCCCCGCCGAGTGCTTCGAGCGGGTCTTCTCGGACCTGGTCCGGGAGGCCAGGAAGCGCCCGGCGCGCTCCCCCGACCCCGCATATGAACTGCTGCGCAAGACCGCGGCGCTCGACTCGGCCTTCTTCCGCCTCAGCGCGAAGATGAGCCCCTGGGGCAAGCACAAGGGGTACGCCGCCGGGGTGCGGCTGCAGACCACCTACGACCTCGCGCGCGCCATCCCCGACTCCCTGCGGCTCACCCTCTCCGACGAGAACGACCGCAAGGCGCTGGGCGGATGGGACCTGTCGGGCCTGAGGGGGTGGACGCTCATCGTCGACCTGGGCTACTACGCCCACCGCCACTTCGCGCGCCTCCTGGATGCGGGCGTGAGCATCATCACCCGGCTGCAGGCGCAGGTCTTCTACGTGGTGGTGGAGAGCCTCTCCGTGCCGGAGGGAGGGCAGGTCACCCCCGAGGGGGACACGGTGCTCAAAGACGAGCGTATCACGCTGGGGAGCCCGAACAACCGCACAGGCACGGTGCTCCCCGATATAAGGTGCGGAGCGCCTTCCCGTAAGGGCGGTGCGAAGACACCGAGCGGCTCGTCACCTACAAGACCAAGAAAGGCCAGACGTACCGGCTCGTCACGGACCGCTGGGACCTGACAGCGGCGGAGGTGGTGACCCTGTACCGGAAGCGGTGGCAGATAGAACTCTTCTTCCGCTGGCTCAAGCGCCAGCTCGGCGCACGGCAACTCCTCGGACACAGCTCGGAGGCGATCCGGCTGACGATCCTGGTCGCGGCCATCGTCGCCCTCCTCGCCTCCCTCGCGGACACCCTCCGCCCAAAGGGTATCACCCGCGTCTCCTGGTTGCGCACCCTCCACACAGCTCTCGTACCCCAACTCCGTCCCAGCGGCTGATTTCCTGCGACACCGTTCTTATTGATAACGTCTCTACGTCCACGCTTTCCTGAACGCGCACGACCCATTGCTTTCAACTCGTCACTCATTGCGCGTCTCCCCCGGTCTAGCCTCTGGGCCGGACCATTTTCCTATACCCCTCCCCAAGCTCCTGTGTGAGTATGACAGTAGTAACACCGTGTGCTGCAAGGCATGCGGTCGGTGTGCGAGCTTTGATCCTGGGGCTGGCTCGAATGCCGTCTGAACACAACAGGTAATGGGGGTTCTGATGAGGAAGATGCTTTTCGCGCTGCTGCTCGGCGCGCTTTTGCTGAACGGACGCGGCGCGGCTGTGGCCAGCGGGGGCGCGGGGCTTGAAGGCACGGTGACGCACGGCGGCGCGCCGGTCGCGAGTGCGGTCGTTCAGGCCGGCGGCGAGCGCGTCCAGACCGACGCCGCTGGTCGGTTCCAATTCTCGCCCTTCGCCGTTTCGGGCGTCGAGCGTCTCGTGGACGTTTCGGTTGTTGCCCCGCGCTTCGGCACGTGGAAGCTCACGGATGCGCGGCTCATCACGGATGATACGCTGCGCCTGACGGTTGAGCTGGAGCGCACGTCCGTCACGCGGCGGCAGTCCCCGCCCAGGGCCAAAACGCAGACGAAGCAGACAACGCAATCCCCCGGCTCGTTCTCGCCCTCCTATAGCGGCTCGGCGACCGGCTCGGTCACCACGCCGCCCGGTGTCATTCGCGTATGGGTCACCGGCAGCAACGTCTGCGACCCGAATGCGAAGGGCACGGTCGTGAACGTGGACTTCAAGCAGTACGTGAAGCACGTGCTCCCGCACGAGTGGTTCGCCTCGTGGCCGCAGGAGGCGCTGCGCGCTGGCGCGATGGCCGCCAAGGGCTACGGGTGGCACCAGGTGGCGCGTGGCGGCAAGTGGCCCTCGCTCGGCGCCGATGTAATGGACTCTCAGTGCGACCAGGTGTACAACCCCACCTTGAGCTACGCGAGCACCGACAAGGCCGTGGACGAGACCTGGAACCAACGGATGACGCGCAATGGCGCAATCCACGTGGCCTTCTACCGGGCGGGCACGCGGGATGACGGCGCGAGTTACAACAACGACATCATGTATCAGTGGGGCACCGAGTACTGGGCGCGGCAGGGCATGACGTGGGACTGGATGCTCCAGCACTACTACGAGAACATCGTCATCTCCGCGACGACGGACGCGAACCTGCGCCTCTCCGCCGGTGCGGCGGTGAGCTCGGCGGCGCCGACGTGGGGGGAGCCGTTCCGCGCGAGCTTCACCGTGCGTAACTACGGCACACAATCAATGCAGCTCCGCGAACTATACGTGAAACTCCGTGGACCGGGCGGCCAGAACGCGGACCTCGGTGGCGACAACAACGCCACGTCGATCGCACCGGGTGCATCGCGCACGATCCAGGTTTATACCCCGGCGCTCGCTGCCCAGTTCCCGCGCGTGTATGGCACGTGGACCCTCACCGCCACGTACCGCGATCCCGGTCTGCTGATCTCTCCAGGGC
>JACDAU010000388.1 GCA_013695265.1 Chloroflexia bacterium | reverse complement strand
GTCTAGTCGTAGCGCAGGCATTCCCGCCTGCGGGGCAAGAATGATCATGGGCGTTGTAATCTTCAGTGTTCTTGCCCGACAAGCCCGGTATCATGGACATGCGTCGGCGTTGTTCAGGCTGTGTTTGTGGCGGTACAGCGGTGAACAGACGAATCGAACCTCCACGCAACCGTTGAGGCGGGGCCAAGTGTAGTGGCGTTCAATTGAACGCCCGCGCAACCCACACGGCCAAGCCTCTGCCGTCGGGATCAATGATTACGCCCACCGCAGTAGGGGGCTACTTATCGGGCAGACCGCAGGATCTCTCCAGGGCACGATTCGGCGGGAGGGCGCCAATACCTGAGTTGACGCCGCAAAAACTTCACCGATCTGAATGCTCTGCCAGACGCAGCCACCTACGAGTCGACGGAGCCCATAACTTCCGCGAGGACCACGCTGATATTATCCGTACCGCCAGCCTCGTTTGCGGCACGGACCAGCGCGCGGCAAGCCCGATCAACATCGCGCTCCCGGTCGGCTATCTGAGCGAGGGCTTCATCAGGCAGCATGCTGCTGAGTCCATCGCTGCAGAGCAACAAGCGGTCGCCCGTCTGTAATGGCTCAACATACAGATCGACCTCGACCTGCGGATCGCTGCCGAGCGTGCGCAGGATCACGTTGCGGCGGGGATGCAGTCGTGCTTCCGCAGACGTGATCTGACCGCTCGCGACCATCCGCTCGACCAGGGAGTGATCCTCCGTCAGCTTCTGCGCTCGATTATCACGCACGAGATACGCTCGGCTATCGCCAACGTTCGCCACAAAGGCCTTCCCGTGCAGCACGAGCGCCAGCACCAGTGTCGTGCCCATGTCCGAACTCTGCTCGACCTTGGTGCTATATACCTCGCGGTTCGCAGTCATTACGGCGCCGCGCACGATCTCAACGACGTCCGCATCGTCAAAGTCACTGCGCAGGTAGGCTTCATTCTCGAAGAACGGGTGCGCCTGCAAGGCGCGGATCGTCGCCTCGATCGCCGTATGGCTCGCGACCTCGCCTTTCTCCTTGCCACCCACCCCATCCGCGACCGCATACAGCGCAGTGCGGACGATTCCCGAGTCGTCCTTGAGGTCCAGGATCAACGTGTCATCCTCGTTGATATCCCGAACGCGCCCCCGGTCTGTCCGTGCCGCCGCGCGCAACGTGGCGCCGGCAGCGCCCTGCACATCCGGACGCACCGACGGCGGCAACCGCTGCGTGATCTCGTCGCCATTGCTTTGCTCGCCGCCGTCGACCGGACTTCCGGCGTCCTGCTCGGCTCCCGATGCTTTCAGACGGGACAGAGCAAGGGCGAGCAGCACCGCCGTGGCGAGAACGGCGCCAACAACGATCGCGAGTGTCCAAGTAGAGAGAGTGAATGGCATGATCTAACCTTGAGTCTCGCTACATCACTGTACGGATATCGACGCTGGGATGGCGCTGCCAAGCTTTATCATATTCGTATGGGTCACTCGTTGCACTCCTGTCACTCAGCGAAGTACCCCAGGCTTGCCTGGTCCAACATGAACCAGGGCGGCTCACTGAACCCTCCTGCTGTCTCAAGATTGGTGATCGTGAGGACGTTGTTCCCTCGGCGCAACGCGTCCGCACTGAAACGTATATCCGCCTGGCCCCAATTGCCTCGGTTTTGATCGAAGTTGTCATTGGGGAGGGGGTTGTCGCCCCGGAACACGGCAACATCGTTAACCTCGATAAGAATAGCGGTCTTTGGCCGGTTTTCGGAGTCCATTCCATACATGCGGAGGACGACTTGATTGCCCTCCGCCGTACCCACTGGGGTATCGGCTATACGAAACTCCGCGCTCATGGTCGAGTACTCAGTCCGCTGGCTGTACACCCACTGGGCCGTGCGATCCTTATGTCGGCGATCATCATTCGTGAACCCGCCGGTGAAGTCGTTGTCTTCCAACTCGATGACCCGCGTGTCCTCCTGCGTCCTCGACGGCGGGGCGGTGGGTGACGGAGTGGGGGTCTCCGTCGGCACTGGCGTCGCAGTAGGCGGAACCCTGGTAGGCGTCGCCGTTGGGGTGGGTGTGGGCGGCGCCTCGGTCGCTGTCGGCGGTGTCGTGGAGGTGGCGGCAGGTGCCGGCGTTTGTACCTCTACCGCATCCGAGAATGGGGAGTCACCACTAGGATTAGAGGCCCGTACTCGGTAATAATACGTGGTCCCGCGTGCGAGCCGCTGGTCGGTAAACGTGGTGCGTGGTGCCTGAACCGCCCGAATGGACCGGAAGGTCGTGCCATCTGTGGAGCGCTGTATCTGATACGATCGAGCCTCGCCTGCGCCCGCTCCCCATTTGAGTTCAACACCACGCGGTGCGGTCGTCTTCGCGGTGAGGTCAACGGGAGCGCCGGGCTTGGGAGTCACGACACGCCGCGTGGGTTCCGGCGCACCCTCGGTCGCTGTCGGCAGTGACGCCGTGGCGGTCGCGCGCGCAGTCTGCGTCGGCCTTGCTGCTGCATCGGGCGTGGGGGTGGTAGTATCGCCTGCAATGACCGGAGCCCGGTTGGGATCGTTGTTTCTCAGCCCGAATCCGTCATTTAGGAGGAAACATCCGAGGAGGGAGGCAAGCACGAGCCCCGGAACGAGCAGGAGCAGCAAGGTACGCCGCCTGGCCCCACTCCGCGGTTCCGGACGTACGTATGAGGCGGAGCTGCGCCGCTGAACAGACGGAGCCGACTCCCGCTGTGCGGCCGACAGCGCCGTCGCCGCACCCAGGACGGGCACCGCGATCGTCGGATCGCCACTATCCGGCGCTGAGGAGGCGACGAGTGATACATCGGCTTGTGCAGCGTCGAGTGCACGCAGCATCTCTTCCGCGGTCCCATATCGCTCCTGCGGGTCTTTCGCCATCGCCCGACCCACTACAGACGCCAACCCAGCACCAACCCCCGGCGCCACATCCAGCAACGCCCGTGGCTCATCAAACACATGCGCGTATGCCACTCGCATCGGGTTCTCACCCTCAAACGGCAAACGACCACTCAACATCTCGTACAGCATCACCCCGACCGCGTACAGGTCCGTCCGCGGACTCACCGCATCCCCCCGCGCCTGCTCCGGCGCGAGATAGTGCGGCGTCCCAAACGCGATCCCAGCCTCCGTCATCCCCGCGTCACCCATCGCCTTCGCGATCCCAAAGTCCGCAATCTTCGGCACTCCGTCCGGTCCCACCAACACGTTCTGCGGCTTCATGTCCCGATGCACCAGTCCCGCTTCGTGCGCCGCCCCAAGCCCTGATAGAATCGGCCCCATCACCGCCACCGCCTGACCCGCGTCAAACGGCGCGTCCGCGACAATCGCCTCCTTGAGATTGCGACCAGACACATACTCCATCGCAATGAAGTACCGTCCATCCGACGAGTCGTAGTCGTACACATCCACGATGTTCGGATGCGACAACCGCGCCGCCGCCCGCGCCTCGTTCTCAAACCGTGCCGTAAACGACGGGTCGTGCGCATACGTCTCCCGCAACAGCTTGATCGCCACCACACGACCTAGCCGCGTGTCCATCGCCCGGTATACCTCCGCCGCCCCACCCTGCCCCACTCGCTCGAGGATCTGGTATCGATTGGCGATAACGCTGGTTATCAACGGACTTTCCCGAGGTTCAAAAGTTGTCACCTTGGCTATACACGACTTTACTTTCCTTGTTACCTGCAGAAACTGTGCCTCATGCACCCCCCATCGGTCAAGGTGGCGGGATCGTTATGAGCGGCTGGGAACGGCAAAGCGCGCGCCGCTTGCTTCAGGCCGGAGCTTGCGTCATGATGGCGGGCTGCGCGCCAGGCAACGGCGGCTCGGGCGTCGGGAGCTTCGTCGGTCGTGACCTCGGTATATTCGTCTGCCGCGGGGTGGGTGTGCTTGTCGGTCCTGACCTCGGTGTATTCGTCGGCCGTGGCGTTGGTGTGTTCGTTGGGCGTGGGGGCCGCGTGTTCGTTGGCTGTGGGGTCGGCGTGCTTGTTGGCCGCGGCGTTGAGGTACTCGTCGGGCGCGGCGTTGGTGTATTCGTCGGGATAGATGTAGGCGTCCTCGTAGGGACGGGGGTCGGGGTACTCGTAGGAATAGGTGTGGGTGTATTCGTGGAGATAGGCGTCGCCGTCGGCGCGTCCTTCGGGGTAGCGGCCCTGGCATAGGCATACCTGGACGCCTGCCCTGCCGCATCGAACGCCCGCAGACGGTAGTAGTACGTCACACCGTCGGCGAGCCCGATGTCGGTGTAAGTGCTCTCGCCACCACCAAGCCGCGCCGTCGCGCGCCAGGTCTTGCGGTCGGTGGAAAGCTCGAGGACATACCGCGTGGCCCGTGGGACTCGCTCCCAGTGCAGCCGTACCACCGTGCCGGAGAACGCTGTCGCCGTGAAGCGCGCAGGTCGAACCGGACGGCGAATCACCGTCGGGAATACGGTGGGTTTCGGCGCCGTGGCGGACGGACGCGGGGCTGTCGCTGCGGGAAGCGGGGTCGACGTTGCAGTTGGAGGCGTGGTCGCCGTCGCGGGCGAGGAGGTTGGACTTGGGGCGATCGTGGCGCTAGCGGTGGGCACGCCGGTGGCAGCAGGCACTCCGGAAATCTCCGGCGTGCTGGTAGCGAAACCCGCGATGCTGCCGTTCAATCCTTGCAGACGGCTGCCGAGCAGCAGACAGCCCACGAGGAAGCCCGTGAGGAGCACCGGCACGAGCCACAACAACCCTCGGCGCCCTCGCCGGGCCGCACGGGGATACTGGGTGGTCCGGTTAGGGCCAGCGATGGTCACCGCCCGCGACGTTCCGAGTTCCCGCGCAGGGGAGGTCCGTATCACGGGCATCGAGACCGTCGGTGCGCCGGCTCCGGCGACCGCGACCGGTTGCCTGGTGCTTGCCACGGCTGGGGCGTATCCCGCGCGGGGTTGTGCAGCGTCGAGTGCACGCAGCATCTCTTCCGCGGTCCCATATCGCTCCTGCGGGTCTTTCGCCATCGCCCGACCCACTACAGACGCCAACCCAGCACCAACCC
>JACDAU010000381.1 GCA_013695265.1 Chloroflexia bacterium | reverse complement strand
TGGAGGGGATCGTACCAGCGCAAGGCCCCAAAGGCCTCGTGTTGAGCTACGCGTTTATGAATGGCGGCGACGCCAGCACGGTGGAGGTGGAGCACCGGGGGCTGGCGCTGGGCGGAGCGCCCGGCTTTTTTGCGGATCCATGTGCCCGGCAGCAGTCGCTCGATGTCCCCGCCGGGCGCGCCACGCTCTATTCCATCTATGTCTGGGAGCACGCCGACCCGCCGACGGACACCATGGGGAACCCTGGGTGTTCCCGGCCGCCCACGGACCACGCCGCCATCGTTCAAACAGACAACTCCGTCGTCGTGATTACCATCGTCAGCGCCGGGCGGGGGAAGAATCCCTACCGCACTCAAGCGGGGATGGAGGCACTCGCCCGGGACCTCACCCTGAGGACCAAGCCTCGGTAGAACTCCGGCCTTTCACCGAACCCGTGTGTCCCTGGCTACCCTGGATGATTCTTGCGGAGGGGTGATCGTAGCGGCGATCCTCGTGATCGCCCCGGCAGGCGGCCGTGCGAATACAAGATTCGCCCCTACAATTCCACCGTCGGTGCATTACAGCGGTTAGCGCGCCCCGACCGCCGAGCCACTGAACTGTGGCAGCCAGCGGGCCTGCGCCTCGAACAGCTCCGTCGTCATCCGGTCGACCTCGTCAAGCGTGCACACCGCGCTCGTGAGGGGATCGAGTTTCAGCGCCTGGGCGACCAGCTCCCTGTCCCGGTGTATGTGGCCGAGGACCGCAATCTCCTGCACGTCCACGTTGCGCCGGGTGACGCCCGTCACCGAAACGGGCAGCGCACCGACGCGGCAGGGGTTGATGCCCGTCTTGTCCACGAGGCACGGCACCTCAACACAGCACCCGTCGGGCAGGTTTGTGATGAGGCCACCGTTCGGCACGTTGCCGTTGATGCGGCGGGCCGTGTCTGTTTCGATGGAGTGCATGATCTGCCCGCCATACTCATCCGAGCGCTTCAGAGGGGACGGCTTATCCTCCGCGAGCTGTCGCTGGAGGTCGGGGTAATAGTCGTCCGCCACCTCCAGGCAGTGGCGCAGGTAGCCACCGGTGCGGCCGTTATCGAACCACGCGTTCCCCGGCTCAGTAAACGTCTCGACCAGCACGTCGATCTCCGCCTGATTGCGCCGGAAGTAGGGGTAGTACTCGCTCGCGTGTCCGCTCGACTCCGTGACAAAGTACCCGAAGTGACGCATCAGCTCGAACCGCACCGGCTCCCCGCCGTGAATCGCCGCGTCCTGCATCTTCTCGCGCAGCAGGGGATACGCATCCTGCCCGTTCCACTCGAAGCGCAGGAACCACGCGACGTGGTTGATGCCAGCCACCCAATACGCGACCTCCTCGTAGGGCGCGCCGATGTAGCGGGCGAGCTGCCGGGAGGTGCCCTGCACGCTGTGACAGAGGCCGACCGCGCGGATGTTTGACGTCTGGCTGAGCGACCAGCAGATCATCGCCATCGGGTTCGTGTACTGCAAGATGAGCGCGTCGGGGCTGACATCCTCCAGATCCCGCGCGACCTCCGAGATCACCGCGAGGTGGCGAAGTCCCCGGAATACTCCGCCCGGTCCAAGCGTATCGCCGACGCACTGCTCCACGCCGTACTTGCGGGGTATCTCGATATCCATCGCGTATGCGTCGAGGCCGCCCACCTGGATCGTGACGATCACGTAGTTCGCGCCAGAAAGTGCTGCCCGCCGGTCGGTCGTGCTCTCGATCGTGATGCTCGATTTCTGCGCCGCAACCATCTTCTTGGCCAACTTCTCCACCATGCCCAACCGGCCCTCATCGACATCCATCAGGCAGATCCGGCTGCCATCGAGCTCTGGGTACGTCAGGATGTCGCCGAGGAGATTGCGGGTGAACACGGCGCTGCCTGCGCCGATGAACGTGATCTTGGGCATGGGGTTTCCCTCCTGGTGGCTACCGCAGTACTGCGCCTGCAGGATAACACAGGAGCATCACTGACGGGCGATGGTTACCCGTCCGCTACGGTAAGGCTGGGCGTCGCAGACGTCCGTGTTGCATCAAAAGTAAATCTTGATAAGGGCTAGTCGTTGCAACATATGTCGACCTTGATCTAGCTGCTGACTGCTACAGGCACTTGCCGCCCTACCGGCAGCCCCCACAGCTTTTCTATCTCAGTGTCCAGTTGCCGCTTGAGCCGCATCGGCCCGTGGGCCCGGAGCAACGCATCAAACTCGTGTCTGGCCTCCTCGCTCATCACCCCCGATTCTATCGACCGTCGCAATGGCGTCCCAGGCACATCATAGCGCTTGCTGACCTTGCTGCCCTCCCGCTTCTTTGACAGGCGCTTCATAGCAGGCAGCCAGCCGTTCGTGTACAGCCGCAGCAGCCCATATATCGTCCCCAGCTGCCGTAGCGCTTGCTCACCTTTGAGCCTGTCGTAGCCCACTATCCGCCTGACCTGCGTGTAGTTCTTCTGCTCGACGTGCGCCTGGTCGTTCTTGTGGTACGCGCGGCAACGAGTGAAGGTGATCCTCTCTGCCTCACAGTAGCGTAGTAGATGGGCGTTGATGAACTCGCTGTCGTTGTCCGAGTCTATGCCCAGCAGGGGGAACGGCAACCGCTTTCGTACCGACTCAAGCGCCCCGAACACCGCCAACTGGCCTTTGTTCTCGACCGGCTCGCACTCGGTCCAGCCGGTGGCTATGTCCGTCGCCACCAGCGTGTACAGGAACTCTCCAGCCGCGGAGTCCCCGCAGTGGGCCGCGAGGTCTATCTCCGCGTATCCCGGTGCTTGCTCATCCCAGGGTGTGTACGTCCTGATTGGTATCTGGCTCTTGAGTAGACTGCCCGGCCTGGTCGTCGTTACCCCTTGGACTTGGCCACCCTTCTGGCCTCTGTGAGTCTGCGGTCTATCGTCGCCGACCGCATCGAGAGCAATGCCCCCCGCTCGTCGCCGTAGCGCCTCAGCCGTCGAAGACGGTTCCGGTAACGGCCTCGCGAAGACGAGGTACGCTCCCCCTCCCTCTCCAGTGCCTTCGCCAGATCCGGCAGGATCTCCACCAGGCGCTTCCCGCACGGCCAGTCCAGGCT
>JACDAU010000349.1 GCA_013695265.1 Chloroflexia bacterium | reverse complement strand
TTAGTACTTTCATACTAGCAACATCCCTTGCCCGCGTGTTGCGGCGAGTATACAATCGGCACAGTTATCACGTGACCATTGATCTATGGAATTAACAGTCTGAGGAGATCAGCAATGCGCCAAGTCCTTGCTTGCACCGAGGGCATGAACCTCGTCCGGTCCTTGCGTGACGGGCTTGCCGAGCACGACATCAACGTCGTGATGGCATCATCGCACCGGCTCTGCCTCGTGCAAGCTCGTGAGATGCAACCCGACGGCATCCTGCTCTCCCTTCCCGAGAACGTCACGGACGCCGGGCGCACAGTCGCAGAGTTCCGTCGCGAGAGTGGGGCCGGCATGCTCGTCATTGCCCACACGTACTCCGAGACGCAGGCCATCGCTGTGCTCGACGCGGGCGCCGACGACTACGTGGTGCACCGCAACAACGACCACGAGCTGAACGCCCGCGTGCGCGCGCTCTTGCGCCGCTCGGCCCGTATCTCCGGCCAGCGCTCCGTGACCATCGGCGACCTGCGTATCGACGCTGAGAGCCGCACCGTGCGCATCCAGAATCGGGAGGCCCGCCTCACGCCGCTCGAGTTCCGGCTCCTGAGCTGCCTCGCCGCAAACGTCGGCAAGAGCCTCAGCCCCGGCACGCTGCTGCGCGCGGTCCAGGGCTACGACCTCGACGAAGGCGATGCCGCGCATATCATCAAGGCCCTCGTGTGGCGCCTGCGGCAGAAGATCGAAATTGACCCCGCGAACCCACGCTATATCCTCAATGTGCGCGGATCGGGCTACATCCTCGAGCGCCGCGGTCCAAACCGTCGCACCTCCAGCCTCCCGGCGTACAGACAGGCGTCCTGACACGGAATCCGAGTAGACGCCAAACCGCAACAGGGCGTACGGTCACGGCATTCCGTGCGTTGTCCGCGCAGAAAACCACAAGGCTGCCGTCGGATTGTGCGTGCTACCCCACCGCAGATCTAGAGATCCAGTCTCCCTCCTCGCCTCGTACCAAAAACGAGGCACACGCTGGTGCCCACGTACGGCACACAAGGAGGGATCATGCGCAAGCTCGGATTGTCCACGCTACTCATCATCGCGCTACTCGCTATCTCAGGCGCGGCCTTCACCGCAAACGCCGACGACGGCGGACGCAAGTTCACCACGACGCTCCTGGGCGCCAATGAGAGACCAGGACCCGGTGATCCCGACGGCACTGGTGTCGCCTCCCTCCGGTTGAACCCCGGCGCTGGCCAGGTCTGCTACACCATTACGTACATCAACGTCAACGGTGTCACGGCAGGGCACATTCACCGGGCACCCGCCGACTCCCCCGGCCCGGTCGTTGTCGGACTCTACCCGATAGCTCCGGACACCGGCCCAGACACCGACGGCACGATCAAGGGCTGCGTGAGCGCGGATCGCAGTCTGATCCTGGGCATCATCCAGAACCCCGAAGACTACTACGTGAACCTGCATAACGATGAGTACCGAGCCGGTTCAATTCGAGGTCAGCTCGCGAAGTAGCCCGCGTTCCCGTCGTTCAGCCGCTGCACGCGCCCGGTTCACCCAGAATCAGACCGGGCGCGTGGCCGCACTCCCGTGGTATTCCAGGTTCATGACGCGCTCCGACGCGGTACTGACTCCCCGATCACGGCAGCCCAGCCACAACACCCACCCCGTTTCCTACAGCGGTGAGCAAGAAGATGGAACATCCAGAATGGCAGAGGCGGGCTGCGGCCCGCAGGCAGGCACGGAGACCTGCCCCTACCCGGCTCAACGGTGGCGCCCACCGCTGTAAACTCCCACAGCCGCTGACCGCTGAAGGCTAATTGCTATAATTACTCAACTTCAACGGCATCCAGGAGGTGCGCGTGGCTGCGAGTCGGCCTTTTCTCTCCGTGATTATCCCCGCATACAATGAGGCCCAACGCCTGCCAGGTACCATCCCCCTCGTCGTAAACTTCCTCTCGGCGCAGGGCTACACGTACGAGATTATTGTTGTGGATGACGGCAGCACGGACCGCACCACCAGCATTGTGCGGCAGCTCACGGCGCGGTATCCTCGCCTCACCCTCCTCCCGCTCGCGCACTGTGGCAAAGCGTACGCCGTGCGCACGGGTGTGCTCGCCGCCAGCGGGGAGCGGGTCCTGATGACTGACGCCGACCTCTCCGCCCCCATTGGCCAGGCAAGCGAGCTCATGCAGTGCCTCGACGACGGCTATGATATCGCCATCGGCAGCCGCGAGGGTCCCGGCGCGCGCCGATATGGCGAGCCCGCGTACCGCCACCTTATGGGCAGGGTCTTTAACCTCGCCGTCCGGCTCATCACCGGCAGCCCCCACCAGGACACCCAGTGCGGCTTCAAGCTCTTCCGCGCCGACGCCGCCCGCGACATCTTCAGCAGCCTCCGCCTGTACGCCGAGAACGCCCAGCCCGTCTCCGGGCCCATGGTAACGGGACTGGATGTCGAGGTACTGCAGGTCGCCCGGCGTCGGGGCTATCGCGTGCAGGAGGTCGGCGTCGAGTGGCACTATGGGCGGGGGTCCAAGGTGCGGCCCGTGCTCGACTCGTACCGCATGTTCAAGGACATCACCCAGGTCCGCCTCAACGATATCCGCGGCAGGTATAATAGCCACTCAGGCTAGGCGCATCGATCGCGCCGTCCCGGTTCGAGCACGAATATCCCCCAGCCGAGAGAGAGTACGACGCGCAGATGAGCGAGCGAATACTGATAGGCGTCGCCTGGCCGTATGCCAGCGGCCCCCGGCACATAGGGCACGCGGCGGGCTGTTACCTGCCCGCCGATGTCTTCGCACGCTACCATCGCATGGCGGGCAACGACGTGCTGATGGTCTCCGGGTCCGACGCGCACGGCACCCCTATTACCCTCACCGCCGACCGCGAGCATATCTCGCCGCAGGAGGTCGTGGACCGCTATCACCCGGTCATCAAAGAATCGTTCGAGCGCCTCGGCCTGACCTTCGATCTCTATACACACACGCACACCGAGAACCACATCAAGGTCACTCAGGACATCTTTTTGCGACTGCTGGAGCAGGGCTACCTCTTCACGAAGACCACCACCCAGCCCTATGACCCCGCGTTCGAGCGATTCCTGCCCGACCGCTACGTCGAGGGCACCTGCCCGAACTGCGGCTACACCGACGCTCGGGGCGACCAGTGCGACAACTGCGGCCATATCTGGGACCCGATCGACCTGATAAACCCGCGCTCCAAGCTCTCCGGCAAGCCCCCGGAGTTCCGGCCCACCGAGCACTTCTTCCTCGACCTGCCCAAGCTGAGCACGGAGCTCTTCGCGTGGATGGATACGAAGCAGCACTGGCGGGCAAACGTGCTGAACTTCTCCCGCAACTGGGGCCGCGAGGGGCTTCACGCCCGCGCCATCACCCGCGACATCGAGTGGGGCGTGCCCGTGCCCGTGCCCGGCTACGACGACAAGCGTATCTACGTCTGGTTCGACGCGGTGATCGGCTACCTCTCCGCGAGTAAGGAGTGGGCGCAACTCCGGGGCGAGCCCAACGCCTGGGAACGCTGGTGGAAGCTCAACTCCGATGGCACCGCCCCGGCCAAGGCGTACTACTTTGTGGGCAAGGACAACATCCCCTTCCACACCATCATCTGGCCCGCCATGCTCATGGGCTACGGCGGCCTCGCGCTTCCGTACGACGTCCCCGCCAACGAGTACCTCACTATGGAAGATCGCAAGATCAGTTCGAGCCGGCAGTTTGCCGTCTGGCTCGGCGATATCCTGGACCGCTACGACGCCGACGCGGTCCGTTACTTTATGTCGATCAACGCGCCCGAGAACCGCGACACCAACTTCACCTGGGCCGAGTTCTACCGCCGCACGAACGACGAGCTGGTCGCCACGTACGGCAACCTCGTCCACCGCGTCCTCACCTTCACCACTCGCAACTTTGATGGTCAGGTGCCCGATCACGGCCCTCTCTCCGAACGCGACGAGGCGATGCTCCACGAGGCTCGCCGCGCGTTCGAGACCGTCGGCGCCCTCGTGGAAGGCGTCCACCTCAAGGACGGGCTCCGCGAGCTGATGGCCCTCGCCCAGAAGGCGAACATCTACCTCGATGAGACGGAACCGTGGAAGCAGATCAAGACCGACCGCGCGGCCGCCGGCACGGCGCTCTGGGTAACCTTGCAAGTGATCGCCTCCCTGCGCACGCTCACCCAGCCTTACCTGCCCCACTCCGCCCAGACGCTACACTGCTACCTCGGCGGCGAGGGCGAGGCCGCAGAACTCCTTTGGGAGTACCAGGAGTTGCCATCTGGCACACCCCTCGGCCAGCCCAGGCCGCTCTTCCGCAAGCTGGACGACGACGGTCTCCAGCACGAGTTGCAGCTCCTCGGGCTCGGGGACTAGCATGGGCTTGCTCAAACGTCTCTTTGGTGGTTCCCCGGCGCGCGACGCCGGTATCTATCTATACGTCCGCTGCGACACTTGCGGCGAGCCGATCCGCGTCCGCATCAACCCCGGCACCGACCTCTCGCCAGTGTACGAGGGCGCAGGCGACGACGAGGCGGGATATGAGTTGCGCAAGCAGATCCTTGGCAATCGCTGCTACAAGCTCATCGAGGCTGTCTGGCGCTTCGACCGCCGGAAGCGACCCATCAGCAGCGAGATCCAGGGCGCAACGGAGATCACCGCAGCCGAGTACGAGGCCGAAACAGCGCAGCCAGGGGCATAGTCCGGTGCGGGACGCGCGCCCATCAACGGAAAGGCGGGAGGTCGAATGAACATCAAGGTCATCGTTCACGAGGAAGGGGATGGACGCCTCTGGGCCGAGGTTCCGTCGCTCCCTGGATGTTACACACAAGGTGACACAATGGAGGAACTCCACCAGAACCTGCGCGACGTCATTCAACTCTTCCTGACCCTTGACGTTGACCCTGCCGCCCTGGATCCCGATGCGAAGGTGCTCGAGTTCGCCGTATGAAATCGGTTTCCGGCAGAGTGTTCTGCAGGGCACTTGAGCGCGCAGGTTGGACAATCGTGCGGGTCAGCGGCAGCCACCACATATACGAACAAGCCAGCAGACCCCGGCACCTGTCAGTGCCCGTGCACGGAAACAAAGACCTGGCTCCTGGGCTTCTCCGCCGCTTGCTCAAGGATGCCGAACTATCCGAGGGTGACCTGTAGTAATTGTGACAACTGTTCCACTCCCTCCCGTGCTCATCGTCGGCCTCGGCCTCATCGGCGGCTCCGTCGGCCTGCGCCTCCGCGAGGGTGGCGTCCTCGTTCGCGGCGTCTCGCGCAGCCAGGAAACGCTCGACCGCGCCCTGGAACGCGGCGCCATACAGGGCGGCTCTCTGGACTTGGCGCGGGAGGTTCCACAGGCCGGGCTGATCCTCGTCGCTGCCCCGACCCGGACCTCCA
>JACDAU010000330.1 GCA_013695265.1 Chloroflexia bacterium | reverse complement strand
GTCTATCACCGCATCCAGGTTCCATACATGCTCACACAACCGCGCGAACTCATCCGTCGCGGGCTCCTGCCGGTCGCGGCCCGAGCGAAGCTGCTCCAGTCGCTCGCCCAGCAGATCGGCCGCCTGGGCGTGGTCATATACGTGGTACCCGAACGTCGCCTTGAACGCGAGCTGCGGCGTGGTGTGCGACCACCCACCGACCATCTCCATTAACTGCACCGCGAGGTAGCGGTAGTTCGCGAGGCGCTGCGAGTTCTCCTTGACGGAGAACCGTCCGCCGAACTCCCTGCGATCGACAACTGGCATCCTGTCTCCTCCCAGCTAGTGCGCCCCGGCGCCGTTTATCTCGACCGTGGATTTCACGAACCCCTTCGGCTTCTCGTGTGCCGTCTGGAATGCCCGATTGATTTCGTGCAACGGGAAGTGATGCGTCACGAGGCCATCGAGCCGGAGCCTGCGAGAGGTCAGCAACCGCATGCCGATGCGCATCCCGCGCATGATCGTCGCCTCCTCGCGGAAGTGGGCGTTCACTATCTGAAATGCCTGATAGTTCCAGTCCGCCAGTGGGATCTCCCGCATCCCGCCCTGGTGGTAACCGACGATGACCAGCTTGCCGCTCATCCGGGTCACGTTGCCGAGCATCACGAGCGGCGCCTGCACACCCGTTACCTCGAACGATACATCGGCGCCTCGTCCGTCTGTCAGATCTCGCACGGCGTCCGACAGTGATTCCGATTGCACGTTTACGACCCGTGTGGCGCCCAACTGCTCCGCCCTGGCGAGCGCATCGGATCGAGTGTCGGCGACGATCAGGTGCCGCGGGCTGCGCAGGGCGACAAGCTTCTGGACCAGGTTACCCATGAAGCCAGCGCCGATGAGCACAACGTCATCACCAAGCGAAATGCCCGCCAGTTCCACGGCGTTGACAGCGCAGGCCAGCGGCTCCCCGAGCGCGAGGTCCAGGGGAACGCTCCCGGCCGACAGGCAGTGCTCCGCCTTGACCGCCACGTACTCTGCGAAGCCTTTCCCGGTCGTCCACACGGATACCGGGTCGCCCTCCTTCAGGCCAACGACCTCCTCGCCAGCCTTCTCGACGATTCCGCTCACCTCGTGGCCGGGGTAGCGCGGAAAGCCGCCAACGTCGGCGGACCCGTCCCAGATGTCGAGCTCCGAGGTGCAGACCCCGCAGGCGGCCACGTGGACGAGTACCTCGTCGGGCTCGATGTCGGGCACTGGTATGTCCACCACCTCGAATTCGCGGGGGGCTAGGAGGACGGCGATTTTCACAGGTGTCTCCTCCTTGATCAATATATGTTCAGTCGTTCTGTGGGTTACGCAGGGGCGTTCAATTGAACGCCCCTACTTCATTCCGGTCAGCGCGATGCCCTTGATGAACTGACGCTGGAAGACGATGAACACGATCAGGACGGGCAGCGTAACGAGCACAGAGCCGGCCATGAGCTGGTCCCAGACGTTCCGGTTCTTCACGACGAAGAGCGTTAGTCCCAGGGGCACCGTGAAGAGATCCGGATCGCTGATGATGATTAATGGCCAGAAGAAGTCCTCCCACACGAACTGGAACGTGAAGATGCCGTGCGCCGCCAGCGCCGGGAGGGACAGCGGGATCATGATCCGCCGGTACTTCGTCCAGTGCGTGGCCCCGTCCATGCTCGCGGCGTCGAGCAGGTCGTTCGGAATGTTCTTCATGTACTGCCGTAGCAGGAAGATGCCGAACGTGCTTGTGATCCCCGGCGCGATGAGCCCCCAGTACGAGTCGAGCCAGCCGTGGCCGCCGTGCCCCATCAGGTCGTTGCCGCCGAACCCGGGCATGTTCTTGAGGATGATGTACTGGGGGATGAGCATCACCCAGCCGGGGATCATCATCGTGCCGAGCCCGAGCGCGAACAGAAAGTCGCGGCCGGGAAAGCTGCGCTTTGCGTACGTGTACGCCGCGAGCGAGTTGAAGAAAAGCTGCAGAAACGTTACCGAGAGCGCGACGTAGGCGCTGTTAAAGAACCACCGGCTGATGTTGGCGTTTTTCAGGAAGTTGGCGAAGTTCTCAAGATCGGGATTGATTGGGATCCAGCTCGGCGGCCACCGGAACATCGTGCTCTGGTCCTGGAGCGAGGCCACCACCATCCACGCGAACGGTGCGGCGAAGAGGGCGGCGCCGGCCGTCAGCATGACGTACACAATGATAAGCCAGGAGAGGCTGCGGAGTGTACGGCCCAGCGTGGCGCGGCGGCGTGCGCCCGGCCCGGCCTCGGCGCGATTGCGACTCAGTACTGCCACTGCAATCTCCTTAGTACTCGATCTCGCGGTACATTCGGCGCCAGTACAGCACCGTGAACACCACCATCATGGCGAAGAGCATGTACGACATCGCTGACGCGTACCCCATCTCGAATTCTTTGAACGCCTTTGTATAGACCAGGTAGCCCACCGTCGTCGTCTTACCGAGCGGCCCACCGTTGGTGAGCAGGAACGGAAGGGTGAACTGCTGGAGCGCGCCGATCATCGAGATGATAAAGAGGAAGAAGATGGTTGGGGAGAGCAGCGGGATCGTGATGCGAAACAGCCGCTGCACGGCGTTCGCGCCGTCCACCTTCGCCGCGTCGTACAGCTCCTGGGGGATAGCCTGGAGGCCGGCGAGGAAGATTACCATCTGGCCAGCCACCCCGCCCCACACGGCGACGGTGATCACGGAGGGCATCGCCAGGCTGCGCTCGGAGAGCCATAGCACCGGCTCGTTGATCAGGCCGAACTTCAGGAAGTAGTAGTTGAGCAGACCGTAATCGCCGTTGAAGATCCACTTCCACACGATGGCGGCCGCGACGGCGGACGTCACCGCGGGCATGTAGTAAAAAGTGCGGTAGATCGCGCGCCCCCGGATCTGGTTGTTGAGCAGCAGCGCGATGAGCAGGCCAAAAATCATCGTGAGTGGCACGGAGAGGCAGAAGTACAATGTATTGCCCAAAGCTTGCCGGAAGCGCCTGTCCCGGAGCAACCGCTCATAATTTTCCAGTCCAACAAAGGGCTTATCGGGCTGCAACACGTTCCATTCATGGAAGCTCAGGTAGAACGAAAAGGAGACACCGAAGATGACGAAGACGCAGAACAGGAGCAGTCCGGGCGCGAGAAAGAGATACGCGGTCCACTCTTTGCGCATCTCGCGGAGTATCTGCCGAGCGCGACCTGGCGGACGGCCGAGCGTGGTTGTTGCCATTGGTCCCCCTGAGGATGGTTGCCGGGGGCGGGGCTGATACTCAACCGCGCCCCCGGTCGTTGTCTATCGCTGCAGGATATCCTCAGCTTCGAGCGCTGCCTCATCGAGCGCCTCGGCGGCCGTGAGGTCGCCGTAAATCGCCTTCCCGAGGTTGTCGTTAAGCGCCTTCTCCGCCTCGCCCCACTTCTCGTTCTCCATCGCTGGATCGGAGACGCCGCAGTTCATCTGCTCCGCGAAACCCTTGAGGATCGGGTTGTTGACGAAGACCTGCGGATCGTTCAGCAGCGACTTGCGGGTCGGCAGTAGCGAGCCAGGGCTCTTGCGCGTGCCGATGTTCCACAGGGCCATGTTCTGCGGCGCCGAGAGGAACTCTATCCACTTCCACGCGGCGTCCTTGTTCTTGCTCTGGTTGAAGATCACGAGCGCGTCGCCCGCGATCGTAGTGGCGCACTGCGCGTCCTTGGGCAGCGGAGCCGAGGCCCACTTGCCCTTGGTCTTCGGGAACTCGTTGATCATCGTGCCCGCGAACCAGGCGCCAGCCACGTACATCCCGACCTTGCCGTTTGCGAAGGCAACGCGCCCGTCATACGAGTTGGCGTTGAGCTGGTCCGGCGGCGAGTAGTTGCGGGCCAGGTCCACGTAGAACTCCCCCGCCTTCTTGCCTCTCGCGCTGTTAAAGGTTACCTTCCCATCCGCGGACATCGCGCGCTCGCCGGTCTGCCAGAGCCACGGGTACCAGTAGTACGCTGCCTCCGGCGCGAAGGCGATAAAGCCGTACTGCTTCTTCTCCTTGTTCGTCAACTTCTTCGCGGCATCCATGAACTCGTCCCACGTCTCTGGCGGACCGTCGATGCCGGCCTGCTTGAAGAGGTCGGTGCGGTAGAACAGGCCGGTGGACTCGCCATCGAACGGCAAACCGTACATCTTCCCCTTGTTCGTCACCGACTTGCGGAAGGCAGCAACATAGTCGTCCGGCTCCACGGCGATGCTCTTCGCGATGTATGGGTCGAGATCGACGAGCGCTTGCCGTGGAGCAAACGCACCGACAGTCCCGTTATCGACGTATGCCGCGTCGGGCGCGTTGTTGCCGGCGATCTGTGTCGTCAGCTTGTCCTGCATCTGCTCGGCGGGCACGTCCTGCAGCTTAACGTCGATGTTCGGGTACAGCTTCTCGAACTGCTTCTCGAACGGCTTGAGCCCCTCGCCGGACCACGATTGAAACGTGATCTGCACCTTCTCCTTCGGCGCCGCGATCTCGGGGCTCAGCTTCGCGAGGTCGAGTCTTTTCCCGATCGCGGTGGCCTCCGGACCTGCAGCCGTCGCTCGGGCCGAGACGGCCGTCTCCTCCACGGGCTCAATGGTTGTCACCACCGCGGCCTCCGTGCCTACTGCCGTCGCGTCGCCAACCGGCGCCTCCTCCGTGGGCGTCTCCTCGGCCAGGCCAACAGGACCACCCGGTGTTGGCGTGGGCGCTTGCGGGTTGCCGCCACATGCGGCGAGCAACGGCAAGATGAGCGCGAGAATTGCCAGCAACGGCAACATGCGCGAGTACCGCTTGTGATCAGAACGCTTAAGGTCGGACAAATCCATACTCCTGTTTCACGACGGGTCCATCGCTTCAACGCCGCCCGCCGGTGGATATTGATAACCCCCGAGTCTCCTACCGATCGGTTACCACCCCCCTCCCCGCTGCGTGCTTATCGTGCGTTACGGGGGTGCTCACCGCTCCCGTCCCACCCGCGCTCCGGCCGCCGCTGGAAGCGTCGTGCGCCCCTCTCCGTTTCTGGCAACTTTCGCGCACCACGAGCGTGGTCGGGAGCAGCACGCGTGACGGCTCCCAGTCCGCAACGGAAGTGAGCCGCTTGAGGAGCAGGCGCGCACTGACGTTCCCCAGCTCTGACGTTGGCTGTGCCACGGTCGTGATCGCGGGCACCGTCGTGGCTGCCTGCGGGATGTCGTCGAAGCCGATGACAGAGATGTCCTCCGGCACGCGCAGTCCAGCCTGCCGCAACACCGCGACCGCGCCAATCGCCATGAGGTCGTTGTATGCGAAGATGGCGGTGAGGTCTCTGCGTCGCGCCAGGAGCTCGCGCATTGCCTCCTCACCGCCGGTGTAGCGGCCGTCGCCGCGGGTTATCGCGCGCGGATCGAGCTCCAACTCCGCTTCCCGCAAGGCGCGACGCAGTCCCTCGACGCGTCCCTTGCTGGGCCTAATATCGCTCGGCCCGGCGATGTACCCAATCCGCGTATGCCCCAGCCCCACCAGGTGGGATCCCGCCAGGTAGCCCCCCTGCTCGTTGTCGACGAGCACCTGGTCGACCGGCAAATCGCCGAGCTCCCGGTCGACCACGACCACCGGAACGCCCGCTTGCATGATGCGCTTCACGGGATCGGGACTGTCGCCGGAGGAAATCAGGATCAGCCCGTCTACTTGTTTCGCGAGCAGGACGCTCAGGTAGGCGTCCTGCTTCGCTTCCTTCATGTCCGAGTTGCACAGGATGACACTGTAGCCCTGCTCGAATCCCGCGTCCTCGATCGCGCGCGCGACCTCGGCGAAGAATGGATTGGAGTTATCGGGGACGAGCAGCCCTATCGTGTTGGTCTTGCGGCTGCGCAGGCCGCGCGCGAGCAGGTTTGGCCGGTAGCCGAGTGCCTCGATCGCCACCCGGACGCGTGCCTGGGTATTCGGCTCGACGGGGCGTGTGTTGTTCACGACATGGGACACGGTTGTCACCGATACCCCGGCACGCTGCGCGACATCTCGGATGGTTGCCACGTATCCCCCCGTTTCCAGCGGACCCCGCAAACGTTTGCGTAGCGAGTAGTATAGAAGTACCTCCATACGAAGTCAAGCGTGAGCGGCGAGCGAGGCCGTTGCTACACGAGCGCTGCCTGAGCTGGCGATGCAGCCTCCGGATGTCCGGAAAGCGGAGGGTCAGCTGAGTCGCCGGGGTGGCCGCTTTGGTGCTCTGCGTCAAGCCTGAGAGCGACTCACACCTCGGTCGTCAGTATCCGCGCGCTGTACGCCGGCATGGACGCGCGCAGTAACCGACCATGACCGAGTGCCACCTGCTTCCCGGCAAGCGCGTCATGTAGACTCCCGCGACCCCTGAGCGCGCCGAACCGCTCCGGTAGTCTCACCTCAGCATTAACGGCTTTGTCTCCCCAGTTCAAGAGCACAAGCACGGGCGGCTCGTCGGCGCTGGTGTAGCGCACGTAACCCGAGACTGGACCAACGGACCTCACCTCGAGGATCTCCATCCGGCGCGAGCGAAGCGCGGGCAGCGTGTTGCGCAGGGCGATCAGCTTCTTGTAGTGCGGGCGGAGCGCGTACTTGTCAGCGTCCCAGTCGATGCAGCAGCTCCCGTCATACGGTTCAAACTTCGCGCCCACCTCGTCACCTGTGTAGACGCACGGAATGCCCGGCAGCGTGAGCAGCAGCGCCGCGGCGACGCGGGTGAGCTCCGGGCCGTGGTCGCTGATGAACCGTGGGCTGGTATCGTTGTTGTTCAGGAATCGGAAGAGAAGCGCGTCGGGGTGAAAGCCTTCGCCATCGTTCGTGAGCGCCGTCCGCAGGCGTGACGGGATATCCTCCTCGATGTCGAAGACGTTCTCCCAGGCCCACCGGCCCAGGTCCAGAAACCAGTCGTACTCCGGGCCGTACTCCGCGGCCCAGTCGTACGCGGCGTCGTAGCCCTGGGTGTAGTAGTAGGGGTCGCGGCCGGGCGCCTCCGCCAGTAGCATGAGGTCCGGCTTGATCTTCTGGAGCTCCCGCCGCCAGCGCGGCCAGAAGTCGGGCTTGCGCTCCCGAATGCCCCAGGCAATGTCGACCCGGAAACCATCCACGTCGAACTCCCGAACCCAGTATGAGAACGACTTCAGCATCCAGCTCTCGACCTCCGGGTTGTCGTAGTTCAAGTTCGCGAGGTGGTCGTACTCGAAGTAATAGGTATAGTTGCCCGCTGCGTCACGCGCGTAGAAGTCGTAGTAGCTGGACGCCTTCCCATGCTGCTCCGCATCAAGGAAGTACGGCTGCTCGACGGAGGAGTGATTAAGCAGGAAATCCAGGACGATGCGCATCTCTCGGGCGTGCGCCTCCCGCACAAGCTCGTGCATATCCGCGTCCGTGCCGCCACCATCGTCCGGCCGGAGCTTGAAGTAGTCCGTCACCTCGTACCCGAACCCAACCGTGGACTCGTTGATCGGCGCCAGCCAGAGGGTGTTTACCCCCAGATCCTTGAGATCATCCAACCTGCCCGTCACGCTCCTGAGTCCATCAGGTCCGAAGTTGCGTGAGATCACGCCGTACACGATCGCGTTCTCCACCCAGGCCGGCGCCTCGGTCGCCAGCTTCGGCAGCTTCGGCTTGCCGTCCGCGATGATGAAGTATGCGGTGCTCGTATCTTCCTTCCCGGCCTCATCGGCGACCTGGAGCCGCACGTAGTATTCGCCATCCGCCGCGGGGGGTGAGAGCGCGATGCGTTTCTCGTTCGCATTGTCCAGTGCGATCGGGGCAGAGTTACCGTCCCGCGTGGACCACGCGTAGCTCCTGATCGCCTTTTTCGTCCCTTTACAAGGCAGGCTCTTGCCCCCATCGAGCACGATCTTGCCGCCTTCGAGGGAGACCGCGATCTCGGCCCTCGGCCGGTCCGCGAGCCGCAGGTTGTACTTTACGGGCGGGGATGCGTACCGGCGCCCGTCCCCGTGCTCGCATATGGCGGAGACGGCGTTCTCACCGGCCCTGAGGGGCATGGCAACGGAAAAGCGATCTTCCTCAGGCTCTATCTCCGCGCACTCGTCACCCGCCTGGAGGTACACGGCGGTGCACGATTCGCAGCCGATGCAGCGTCCCGTGATACGCTTGCGCCAGGCCCAGGCGTCGCCACCGTGGTGGTCGAGCGCGAGGCCGACGCGCGCGTCGACGGTCGGCCGCCGGACGACCGGGACGGCCGTGGCCTGCGCGATCGGTTTCAGGGTGGCCGCCGTGGGCGTGGTCGTGCTCCGCCCGAGGCCGCACGCCGTGGTCAGTGCGCCCGTGCCCGCCGCGAGCGAGACCTGCAGGAAGCGGCGGCGGGAGAAGGACCGGTAATCTGCGGCCGGGCAGCTGCCGTATGGGTCGAGATTGCCGGGATGCTCGCGTGGAGTCGGTGCTGTGGGTTCCATCGGCGTGCCCTTCTCAAAGTGCCCGTCCGGAGGGAACAGCGATAAGCGGCTCCTCTCGCTGGTAGGATGAACTACTGAACTTTGCCCCTAGTGGTTGCAACGATTGCCCTGACCGGCGCCGGGAGCCCGGTCGTCTCGCTCCCCGGTCTTCTTGTACCGCTCGATGTATCTCCTGACGGTCTGAGAGCGTAAGCCGGTCGCCCGCTCCAGTTCTGCGTCGTTGAGCTTTCCAGGATCGTTGTTGAGCTTTTCTTTGAAGTGCCCGTGCTCATCACGGGCCGGCTGCCCCTGGTTGTTGAGCAGCACGTTGTGCTGATCCCAGAGGTACCAGAGGTAGTTGAGCTGCTCCGCCTTGAGTGCCTTCTTGCGAAGCGCAGCCCTGTCATCAGAGTTGGTCTACCAGAAATCGGCGGTGGGCTCCTGCTTGGGCGGCTCTGTGTCGTGGGCAATGTTGTCACTGCTTCTCTCGCTGAGGGAGTCGATGATCATCCGGAAGAGCTGAAGGTCCTGCTTGAAGTCCTCGGGGGTGGTCTTCGGCTGGCCGCCCGTCGTGACCACTTCGTGGAAGTACTCCAGCTCACGACTGTACGGGTCGGTGTACGTTGGCCGCTCTACCGCTTCCGTGTACGCCTCGCCCACGGTCTGCGTCACGGTGAGGGTTGTCGGCAGGTGGCGGATGTACGGCGTGTCGTACTGGACGCGCACCGACTTCGAGTCCCCGTACACCTCGATGTGCGCATCGA
>JACDAU010000329.1 GCA_013695265.1 Chloroflexia bacterium | reverse complement strand
ACCTTGGAGTTATAGGCCATCGTGCGCTTGATGTAATAGTTGGTGCTAGGGCCGCTGCGAAGGTTGAGGCTCGTCGTTGTGTAAGCGGTGCCGGTATTCAAGGCGCTTGCCTTGGGCGTGCCCATGGTGACGAATGCGAGCATAAGGGCGAATAGAACGCCCAGCATCTTGGTGGTCAACAGTACATCCCTCCGGATTATGTCAGTGTTCTACGCAACTGTCTTTGTTTTCCTCCCAGAACCCTGTGGTGAGCAGATTCTCCGGGACTGTTCAGCTCTGGCAACAGCCAGGAAGTGCAACTGAGGCTGCCTCTCGCACCTCCGAGCTAGCGCTCGGGCCTTAGAGTTATAGGAAAAACAATAAGCATCTCCTCCTGTGTGTCAAAACTGCGCAGCCGGAAAGAAAGAGGTAGAATAGCTGCTTTGTATGAAGACACTTGGCACCGCACGACCGTTTGCGTGTGCTCAAGCTGACTCAGATTAACATCTTAGACATGGCAAGTCAACGAAATGAGGCCATTTTTAGGTCGCAAAAACGTTAAGATTCGGTTAAGGTGTCAGCCCGAGCGACTTTTTCGAGCAATAGCGCGGAGTTTCGGCGGCTCGAAATGGCGCAGAATCCTCGCTGCGCATGATGGCGCCAGCGTGCCGGTATCGCCGGTTATCAACGGTCAGCGTCTTGCCGCGTGCCGTCCCCGCGCGCTTCCTGGTCTCGCTCCTCCCGCGCTTCGGGGGCGTTCGTGCCGCCAAAGTACTCCTGCCCCACGCCCGTGCTACCCGACCCCAAATCCTTCGAGAGGTCGTCGCGCTCCAGCAGGGTATCGGAGGTTGTCCGTCCCATGAGGATGTCCGGATCGATGTGCCCGTCGTTCGCTGATTCCTCCGGGTTCTCGTTCTCGCCGACCGCCCGTTCCGGCGCCTCGGCCTCTTCCGCGCGGTTCTCGTCGTTTGCTGCCTTTGTTTTCGATGCGTCCATGGAGCTGCTCCTTCGACAATGGCTGGCACGAATGGCTCTGGTCTGCAGCGCTGCCACGTTTCTGCAAGAGCAGTGCCACATGGTCCTCCCGGACGTTCCTACGAGACGCCCCTCATGCCGCGTATAACGAGGGTCACAATCTGCAAGGTCAGCCGTGCACGACGGCGGGCAACCGGAGCGTCGGCAAAAGACCTTCGCGCGACGGAAAGTCAGGGCACGAAAAAACCCGGGCCTTGCGACCCGGGCTATCTCATTCTGCGATCTGCACCGAAAAGATGCATCGCTCCGGAACCAATACGCTCCGGTACATTGGGAACTGTCAGCCCCGTAGTGGGGCGTTATATATCAACTTGGTACCTCATATGAAGTACGTGCGGCTTGATCAGAGGGTAAAGCCTGTACATACAGCCCTCCTTTGATTGTGCTAGAGAGCCCGATGACTCTCCGCTTCATTTGACTCTACCCTAGCATAGAGTTGCGGGCTTGTCAAGGCTTAAATGGAATCAATTTGCCGGCCATCCCTCGGCACGTCAGCACGCCGGAACTGACACTGCAAGGGGGTGGCAGGCGTTGTCCTCCGGCACTGACCTGAGGTATGGTATATCGCCTGGAGCGGACGGTAAACACGGGAGATGAACGTGCAGAACTTCGAGATGGCGCGCGAGCGGATCGTGGCCGCCTTCCATCGGGAATGGTCCGGCAAGTCTGCGGTACCGCCGTTACGCCTTTCGTGGAGTAACTGGGGATTCGGACAAGAGCCGCTCGCTGTCTCCCTTCGCCGCCTTGTGCTGAACGACATCCGGTATGTCGAACTGCACGGGAACCGCACTGGTCCCAACCTCGGCTACGATCCACACCAAGTGCGTGCGCTGCTCGAAGATCACGGCGTGCGCGTCAGTGGTATCTGCGGCATCTTTTCGGAAGATAACGACCTTTCGAGTAATCGCGGCTCCGTTCGCCAGCGCGCGATCGATTACATCCGCCGCAACATGGAGCTGGCGCACGAGGTCGGCGCGGAGTACTTCCTGGTGGTCCCCGGCGCGGTCGGCAGGAACCAGCCGGTAGACGCGTATGAGTTCGATCGATCGGTCGAGACCGTGCAGCGCGTCGCGGACCAGTTCGTCCAGGCGGGGGTGCGGGGTGCGGTCGAGTCCATCCGCTCAGCAGAGGTGAGCTTTTGCCACACACTTGCTGACGCCGCGGCGTATATCGAGGCGGTGGGACATCCTGGGATCCAGCATATCAACGCGGACATTTTTCACATGTACGGGGAGGAGACGAACCCGTACGAGGCGCTGCTCACGCACGGGGAGCGCCTCATCAACGTACACCTCGCGGACACAAACCGGCGCGCTCTGGGCCAGGGCTGCCTCGACCTCGATCTTGTGCTCCTGGCGCTGCACAGTACCGGTTATGCCGCTTGTGGGTACTGTACTGCGGAACCCCTCGGACCTGGCGGGGACCCATACCCCGCGCTCTTCGGCAGACCCGGCGAGGAGGCGCTCGATCTGCTCGTCACCGAAACGGCTCAGACCTTCTATGCACGAGAACGGGCCGTCGCGACGTCGGCGCGCCACTCTCAGCCTTCCTGATGTTTCTTTAACCAGATATTGACTTGTCCGTTTACCGCCTTTTGACCTTGACCATTTAGACTTTGTACCTATGGGACGCACAGACACGCAGCGTCTCAGGTCAGGATTGGACATGGCAAGGCAATGGCGGACAATCGCAAGCACGGCGCAGAGCGTCTCTACCCGACCCGGCGGTATCCTGCCTGGCAAGCTCGCCGGGCTGCCCTTTCGGCTCACCGCTCACGTCTCCTTCCCTCCTCGACTGGGGGCAATCCCCACGTGTCCGCGTGTCGACGTAGTACTCGAGAGAAAGGGTCAACGAACATGATGGGCTTCGAGGACAAGACGCTAACCTGCCGAGATTGTGGAACGCAGTTTCTGTTCTCCGCCGGGGAGCAGGAGTTTTTTTCTGGTCGTGGACTGCTCAACGAGCCAGGCAGGTGCCCGTCGTGCCGCTCCATCCGCAAAGCGCAACGCGCCGCCGGAATGGACGGCCCGCGCGAGATGCACGAGGTAACCTGTGATCAGTGCGGCGGCGTGGCCCGCGTGCCGTTCCTCCCGCGCAACGACAAGCCCGTCTACTGCTCCGACTGTTACGAGCAGGTCCGGTCCGGGCAGGTCGCGCAGGTCTAGCCCACACCTGGCAATACCTGTTGGGTATGGATATCCCCCTATACTCAACAGGCGCTGCGTTCATACGACAGCACGCGACGACGGCCAGATGTGGCTCGGGTGGGACGGCGCGAACCGGCACGGGTGCCTGCGAGGATTCAGCCAGTCTACCGTGCAACGTTCGGCTACCCTTCCAGAAGGAGCGTCACCGGTCCGTCGTTCACGAGGTCCACGAGCATGTGCGCGCCGAAGCGTCCGCGGGAGACCCGCACACCCCGTTGTTCCAGCGCAGCGCCGAACTCCTCCACGAGGGTACGCGCCCGCTCCGGCGCCTCCGCTTCGGTGAAGCTCGGCCTGCGGCCTTTACGGGTGTCGCCGAGCAGCGTGAATTGCGAGACCACGAGCGCCTCGCCTTGGGTGTCCAGGAGGGAGCGGTCGAAGCGTCCCGCATCGTCGGCAAAGACTCGCAGCCCCGATACCTTGCCAGCGAGCGCTCGTGCCGCGTCCGTGGTGTCTCCGCGAGCGGCGCCGACAAGAAGCAGGAGGCCGTGGTCAATCCGTGCGATCTGTTGCCCGTCGACGGTCACAGACGCCGAGACGACGCGCTGCAACAGAACCTTCACGCGGTAGCGTCCGCGACCGCGAAGGCTGGCGTGTTGCCCCGAGTTCTCATGCGGAACCGGGGACGGGCGCGTGGAGGCTTAGTCGCCAACGTCCGAGAGCATCGTCACCGTGTAGCCGAGGTTCTGGATCTGCTCGTGTACGGAGCGCGGCGTCGTCTCGGCGGGCTCATAAGAAATTGTCGCTCGATGGACCATCAAAGGCGCGTCGTCGGACTCCCGATCTGGTGTCCCGAGTTCCACCGCGCGCACGCCAGCTATTTCGCCGATGTTCTTCTCCAGATCACCGACAGAAGCGCCGACCGCCGCCTCGTTGATGAACAGTGTCACCGTGTCAGCCTGTCCCATTGTGCCCTCCTCGTTGCCTATCGGCAAGCACAAGACGTGCCGCACGCGACTTCCAGGCCGGCGGGTGGTCACAGGGGGCGTTCACGTACGCCTGAGGCTCGCTTGGGCTGGATGGGAGATGATCCGTCGCGCAGGGTTTCGTCGCACGCTGCACTGGGTACGCAGGCGTCCTGGAATCATTACCTGCTACCGCGCGGTGCGATGATTCCCCTATAATTCCATCAGTCTGTCGCGCCCATGATCCGGGCGTTCTCTGTGTCTTGTTTGCTGGAGTTGCACGTGGTACTCACCCGAGATGAAGAACAGGCGCGCGAGGTGCTGGCCGAGTCGCTGCGCGAGCTGGGCACGGAGCCGCCCGCGACGCTCGATCTGCGCCGCATCCCCTTCTCCGGTCAGTGGGGGCTCGCCAGTTCCGTGTGCATGCAGTTGTCCCGATCCAACGGGCGCGAACCCGCACCGGAAGGTTTGTCCAAGAAGGAGGCGAAGCAGTGGGAACAGGCGCGGTCGCGTGAGCGGTCGCAGCACCTCGCTGAGCAGGTCGCCGCCCACCTGCGCAACCGTGGACTCTTCTCGGACGTGCAGGCGCAGAACGGCTACGTCAACATGTACTTCGACACGGCTGATGTCGCCCGCCGCCTTCTGCGCGATGTTCACCGCTCCGGCGAAAACTTCGGCCGGGGTGAGCCGAAGACCGAGACCCTGATGGTCGAGTACGGCCAGCCGAACACTCACAAGATGATCCACATCGGCCACCTGCGCAACATCACCCTCGGCGACGCGCTCTCCCGCATCCTGGACTTCGACGGCTACCACGTGCTGAAGACCTCGTATATCGGCGACATCGGCTCAATGGTCATCAAGTGGCTTTGGGGCTATCAGAAATGGCACGAGGGCGAGCAGCCGGGCAAGGACATCGGCGCGTGGATGGAAGGCATCTACGTGGAGGCGAACCGTGCAATCGCGGAGAGCACGGAGCACGAGGCCGAGTATCGCGCCGCGTTCGCCCGCTGGGACCGGCAAGAACCGGCTATTCGCCAGCTCTGGGAGCGCACGCGCGAGTGGAGCCTGGAGTACTTCCAGCGCATCTTCGGCGAGCTTGGCGTCTCGTTCGACGTGTGGTTCTACGAGAGCGAGTTCGAGGAGCCGGGCAAGCAGGTCGTGCGCGAGCTGCTGGAGCAAGGCATCGCGGAGATCGACGATGGCGCGCCGATCGTGCGCCTGGACGAGAAGCTGGGACTTGCCCATGAAACGTACCGGAACTTCCTCCTGCAGCGCAGCGACGGCACCTCCTTATATCAGACAAAGGAGCTCGCGCTGACCAGACGCAAGTTCGACGAGTATCACATCGACCGCTCTCTGGTAGTGGTGGACGTGCGCCAGACGTTGTACTTTCAGCAGGTATTCAAGACGCTTGAGCTGTTCGGCTACGAGCAGGCCGCCCAGAGCACCCACGTGCCGTACGAGCTGGTGACGCTTACCACCGGCCCGATGTCGTCGCGGAAGGGGACCACCGTTGGCTACGGCGATCTCGCGAGCGATATGCAAACCCGCGCGCTGGTGACCGTTCGCGAGAAGAACCCCGAGATGCCGCCCGAGCAGCAAGAGGAGATCGCGCGCGTTGTGAGCATCGGCGCGATGAAGTTCGGCATGCTCGACCGCGACAACACGAAGCTGCTCGTCTTCGACCGCGAGGAGGCGCTCGACTTCGACGGCTTTAGTGCGCCGTACGTGCAGTACGCCCACGCCCGCGCCTGCCGCATCCTGGAGAAGGCGCCCGCTATAGACTGGGATACCCTGCGCGCCGACGATCTGACGCCGACGGAGACGAACCTGCTGGAGACAATCGG
>JACDAU010000295.1 GCA_013695265.1 Chloroflexia bacterium | reverse complement strand
GCAGGATCTTGGAGGCGCGCGCCACCAGCGCGGTGCCGCTACCCCGTCCGCGCGCTGCCGCCGCGACCCCCACCGCGCCGATAGCCCCCGCGTCGTGTCCAAGCAGTGTCTTCCACCGTACGTCGTTTCGTTCCGGGTGTGACCACGCACCGTACAGCAACAGCACGCCGAGGATCACCCCGCCCTCCACCCGCGCTACCAGCAGATCGCCGTAGTCCCCCAGGTCCACCGCGCGCGCGTAGTGCGGCAGCCACTCGGGAAACTCGCGCGCCTCGAAGGCGAGGATCCCTGGTCCGTCGGTTTCGGTAGCGGGCGCGACAACGATCCCTGCCGCCGGGTCGCGCAGTGTCGACGTCGTGGCGTACGCGGCGAGCTGCTGCGTCAGATCGTGACATTCGTGGATGAAGCACCAGCCACGGCGTTGAAAGAAGGGCATCGCACCCGGCAGGGCAAGAGGCACGCCGGGCCACAGATACGCGCCGCCACCGCCCAGCGCAATGCTCCGGGCACCCGCCTCGCGCAGGTGTTTCAACGCCGCGTCGTGCAGCGCACTGCCGATTCCCCTGTTCCGGTGCCCGGCATCAACGAGCAGCAGCGAGAGGTTGCCTCCCGTCCCACCCCGGTCTGGGTGCGTGGCGACGAATCCGAGGACCAGGTCGTCCGAGACCGCCACCAGGAGATCCCCCTCGTGACACGACTCGTGCGCCCACGTGGCCCGCGCGAGCACCTCGGGCGATACGGGCCAGTCGGACCTGAGGTTGACGTTCCATAGGTTGGGTAGCGACAGGGCGTCGCGCTCGGCCTCGAATGGCCGGATATCGAAGCTCACGGTCGTCCATCTACTGCGTGGTTCGCGCTGTTAGGGAGTGTCATGCGCAATTCGCTCGAACGCTGTTGCATGTCATCCCGAACTCCGTGAGGGATCCGTAACCTTGACGACGGATTCCTCGCACGCTCGGAATGACAGGTGCGCTACCGTTCAGCCGGAGTTGGTAATACCGGTCTCATCCTGGCGGCCTTTCGCTCGCGGCAAACGGCCGCGCGGGTAGTATAGCACCGGCAGGCGGGAGTCAGCGATCAGCCGTCAGCCGTCCGCATCCGCGGCGCGCGATGTGCTAAAAACGCAGCGACAGCTTGCCAGCAAAGGGAGGGGCGATGCCCAGAGTGTACGTGACGAGGCAGATCCCCCGCGCCGGGCTGGACCTCCTCGCGGAAACGTGCGAGCTGGATGTGTGGGACGGCGCGCTGCCACCCAGTCCCGAGGAGTTGCGGCGCGGCGTCGCAGAGGCCGACGCGCTCGTCTCGCTACTGACCGACCCTGTCACCGAGCAGGTCATCGCCGCCGCGCCACGTCTCAAGGTGATCGCGAACTACGCGGTCGGCTACGAGAACGTGGACATCGCAGCGGCCAACGCACGAGGCATCGTGGTCACGAACACCCCGGACGCGCTCACGGAAACCACCGCCGACTTCGCGTGGGCGCTGATGCTCGCCGCCGCTCGGCGCATACCGGAGGGCGTTGAGTTTGTGCGGGCCGGACAGTGGCGCACCTGGGGACCGGAACTGTTGCTGGGACCGGATGTGTGGGGCGCGACGCTGGGGCTTGTGGGGTTGGGGCGGATCGGCAGCGCGGTCGCCCGGCGCGCGCAAGGGTTCCAGATGCCCGTGCTCTACCACACGCCGCGTCCGCACCCCGAGGCGCAGGATCTCGCGACGTGGGCGGAACTCGACGACCTGCTCGCTCGCGCCGATTTCGTGAGCATTCACACCCCGCTTACCGCCAAAACGCGTGGGCTGATCGACGCCCGCCAGCTGGCGTTGATGAAGCCGGGGGCGGTGCTCGTCAATACCGCGCGCGGCCCCGTCGTGGACAGCGCGGCACTGCATGATACACTGCGGGCGGGCGAGATCTTCGCGGCGGGGCTGGACGTGACGGACCCGGAGCCGCTGCCCGCAGACCATCCACTCCTCGCGCTGCCGAACTGCATCGTCGTGCCGCACATCGCGAGCGCTTCGTATGCCACGCGCGAGCGGATGGCGATCATGTGCGCGCGCAACGCACTTGCAGTGGTCGGGGGAGAGCCGGCACCGAACGCCGTGAACGATGGGTAGCCCGTATGGGTTGTAACGTTTAACGTGTCTGATGCATTCTGGTTGTGTGACAGTCACAGATAGACAACACAAGGAGCTGAAACCGTGAACCTTCTCACCGCACTCCTCGTGCTCCTCGCGCTGAGCGGGGGTGGCGGGGGCGGCCACGCGCCAACGCTCGTCCTCGATCTCTCCGGCAGCGCACGCGACGAGACGATCTCGTTTCGCGGCACCGCGTACACGCCGGGGGCGGAGGTGGCCGTAACGCTCGGCGAGGACGCCGTCCCCCTGACCATCACCACCGCGAACCCCGACGGCGTGATCTCCGGCGAGTTCGCAACGCCCGATCCGGGCTTGATCCCTGAGCTGGTCGGCAAGTCCGTGCCCGTGTACGCGGTCGAGATCGAGTCGGGCGCGCGTTCGACGCCGACGCGACTCCAGGTTGCCAGGCCGATTCGCGCCACTGGCATGCAGCGAACTGGGGCCGTCGGTCTCTCGTTCGAGCTGGAAATCGGCAAGGCGCCGAGGAACGCGACCTACTGGGTGCTGTTCGGCGCGCCGGATGCGCCACCCGCCGCCCGCCGCCTCACAGATCCTGAGGGCGATGGCGCCTACAGCCTGAGCGTTGAGGTCGAGGCGGGAGCCCCACTCGCCATCCAACTTGTGCGGGGTACGGGTACGCGCAACACCGCGGCGGGACCGTCTCCGGACAAGCCGATGCGAACCATCCGGAAGTACCCAACCATCACCCCACGGGTGGGCCTCATGCTCCGCCTCGGCCCTCCCACAGGACACTAACCAGGACCGTGATTCGAGCGGCGCGGAAGAGGAAACAGTTCACGCGCCCAGTCATGACCAATCCGCTTGAACCGTCCTGGGTGTCAACCCGAACCCTTACCTGCGCTCGAGGGCAACCTCCGTAAAGGATCCGTAACACTGACCACGGACTCCTCGCAGGCTCGGAATGACAGATGCACCACAATCAGCCGGAGTTCATCATTCGCGGACAATGGCCGCCAAAGTATGGCCGGACCGCCATCAACGTCGCAGCATACCAGTACACGCCGCTTTAAGGCGCGGCGTGACTGACCTCGCGTCGCAACCGGTCCGGCGCGGGGCGGTGGCCGAAGAGCCGCTCAGGGACGACCATGAGCTGGGTGGCCGCCGCCGTGCCCAACGTGACCTCGCCGCGCGCTGTTTGGAGCATGAGCGTGCCGGTAACGACGCTCGCCTCGCACACGTGCAGCCGCTCCCCAGGGACCAGGCCGTGTTCCTGGAAGTACGCGAGCAACTCCATGTTTTCTTTCGCACGCTCAGCGATGCGCTCGACGATTACCGCCTCGCCCGGTTCTACCTCAGTCAGCCGCCGGGTGTGCGGCGAGAAGCAGGCGCCGGTGCCGGGAATCGGGCTGCCGTGCGGGCAGGTGGTCGGGCGGCCCAGCGCCTCCCACAGCTTCTCCTCAGTCTCGTCCGTGATCGAGAACCGCCAGCGCTCCGCTTCCGCGTGCGCGCGCGACCACTCAACGCCGATCAGGTCCGTAAGCAGACGCTCCGCCAGGTAGTGCCGCCGCGCAGTGGACATCGCGACCTGCCAGCCCCGCTGGGTTAGCCCGATCTCCCGGCCACGGCCAACCTGCACCAGGCCCTCCTGCCCCATGCGCTTGAGCATCTCCGTCACGGAGGCCGGCGCGATACCCAGCCACTCTGCGAGCCGCGCGCCGATCAATGGCTGATTCTCGCGGCGCAAACTGTACATCGCCAGCAGGTACTGCGTCATCGTCGCGGTGATATGCCCGTCGCCGTTCTGTGCGCTACTCATCACCAGCCTCCCTGCACGACGGGCACACGCCCTGGAAATCCAGGCGGACATCCAGCGCCCGCCAGCCT
>JACDAU010000290.1 GCA_013695265.1 Chloroflexia bacterium | reverse complement strand
GAGGCAGGCAGCGCGAGCAGGTCGGTGACGGTGCGGTCGCCGTACTCTCGGCCGAACACCCAGATGGCGATCAGCCCAAACAGAACAAACCCGCCCACGGCGACGGCCTGCGTCAGCAGCCCGAAGTACGTCGGCCAGTCCGCGCTGCCGGCGGCGAGCTGCGCCTTCGTGCTGACCAGCCCGAAGCGGCGGGCCCACTCGGGGTCTTTGAGGATCATCATGAACAGGCCACCCACGAGCGGGGCGAGCGAGAAACCCAGCGCGGTCAGCCAGGGCATTCTCGAGCGGCGCGCCTTGAGCGACTCCGCCCACAGTGCGGCGGCCAGCCGGTTCACGCTTGGCATCCTTCCGGAGAGCCGACCAATCGCAGGAAGTGCGTCTCCAGGTCCTCCTGTTCCACACCCAGCCGCGTCGGCGGCACGCCCGCGCCCACGAGCAGCCGTGCGATATCGTCGGGGCACGCCACGGCCCGCTCCTCGGTCAACTTCATGGCGCCGTCGTCGCAGAAATCGGCGGCGAACCCGGCGGCCGCAAGGGCGGCACGGGCCGCGCGGCGATCACGAGCATCCACCACGAGCCACCGGTGCCGCCGTTGCTCGAGCTCCGAGGCGCCGCGCTCCTCGATGAGCCGTCCCTCGTGGATGATGCCGACGCGTGTGGCGAGGCGGGCGACCTCACTCAGGATGTGGCTCGACATGAACACGGTTACGCCCCGCTTGGCAGCGTGGTCGTGCAGCAGCTCGCGCACCTCGACCACGCCGGCCGGGTCGAGCCCGTTCGCCGGCTCGTCGAGGATGAGGAGGTCGGGCTCGTGGAGCAGCGCCTTGGCCAGCCCCAGGCGCTGGGCGTTGCCGAGCGAGAGCGTGCCCGCCCGCTGTCCGGCGTACGGACCGAGCGCGAGGCCCTCGATCGTTCGGTCCACCGCGCGGGGGTCGGTCACGCGGCGCAGACGCCGGAAGACCTCCAGGTTCTCGCGCACGGTCAGCTCGGGATAGGCGTGCGGCGTTTCCACCATAGAGCCGACCCGCGCCCACAGGTCCCGGGCACCGGCGTGCGCCCGCTCGCCGAGCAGTTGGGCGGTGCCCACATCCGGCCGGATCATGCCCAGCAGCATCCGGATGGTGGTGGTCTTGCCCGCGCCGTTGAGGCCGAGGAAGCCGTAGATCTCGCCCCGGCCAACCTCCAGAGAGAGGCGGTCTACGGCGGTTCTGTCGCCGTACCGCTTCGTCAGGCCGGACGTGGCGATCACGCTATCCATCGCCGCGGCCCAGCTCATCACGCAAGCAGATCAGCGATTGGTCGATGAGGTCGGGGAGCTCTTCCGCGCCGTCCCGCTCGGCCCAGATGGCGACCGCCGTGGTCACGGCGGCGAGACACGACGAGGCCACGACACGCAGGTGCAGCTCGGATCCCTCATCGTCGGCATGGCCACCCAGTGCTTGTGCGAAGAGACGTTCGGTGGCAGCCTGCTGCTCCCACAGGCGGGCGCGCAGCGCCGGGGTGTTCAGTATGAGGCGCGTGCGAACCAGCAAGGCATCCCGATCGGCGGCGTAGATACGCGAGAGTCCCCCACCAAGGGCGCGCCGAAACCGGTCGATCACGGGCTCGTCCGAGGGGCGGGCGGCAAGCTGCTGAAGGATCAGTGGATCGTACTCGTCGGCCAGGACCAGGTCTTCCTTGCGCGAGAAGTATCGGAAGACCGTCATGTGGGAGACTTCGGCCGCTGCGGCGATCTCCTCGATCGTGGTGGCCTCGTAGCCCTTCGCCAGGAACAGCCGCAAGGCGTGCTCCTGGATCAAGCGGCGCGTGCGCGCCTTCTTCCGCTCCCGCAGGCCCGCTCCGCTCCCTGGTATCGGTTGATCTTTCTGTGAAAGCACACTCACCACCCTACCGCGATCCGACACACTATGTTATTCCATAACAAATACTAGTAGATAACACGATGAGTGTCGAGAGGGTCAGTTCTATACGCTGTGCTCGTACATCCGCGAGCATCCTTACCCAGCCAGTCGTTGGCGGTGCCTCCTCACGCCTAGCCGCGTCTCCCACCCTGGAAGGCCGATTCTTTCCGCGCGGTGCCGAAATCTGACCTGCATCGACCATCCGGAAGCGGCGGATTGGAGTCGCCGTTGTCGCGACGGGAGGGAGACGCCGCACCCGACGGCCCCGGCAGGCAGCACCACCAGCTGGCGATCACATACAACCGTTGATCAGCAGTCGCCCCTGACACGCTTGGAGTGTTGGCAAGCTATACGACCCCGAGTCGCGGGTCCAGGTGGAGACAGATGAACAGGAGCGACAGGATGTTCAATGGCGCCACCGCTAGGCACGCGGCGGTCAGCGCCGGCCAGAGCTGCACGGAGCGGCTCCCGGCGAGGCCCAAGCAGCCGACCAGCACGCCCAGCCCGACTCATATCCTCGGTGGCGAGCTTGGCCGGGAAGAAGGGGTACAACGCCACCCTGAGCAGATACGGCAAGGAGTACCTCCACGACCGGTTGGCCGACAAGCGCCGCGAGCAAGAAGAGCCCCGTTCACTCGCCGAGCGCCGGATGGTGCGGATGCTCGGGGAGATCGGGCAGCGGGAGGACCGTAGCGAATACGGGGGAGCTGAGGGTGCGTACCTCCGGGAGCACAAGCTTGCACCATCCAGGCACGCCGACTTCGCCTGGCCGGACAAGCAGAAAGCGATAGAGGTGTGGGGCGGCGTCCACACCCGGCAGTTCTTCGTGTCCCAGGAGCGGGTCCGGGAGGCGAACCACCGGCAGATAGAGCGGGCCAAAGCGGCCGGCTGGGAGGTTATGATACTGCGGGACGAGGAACTCGCAAGGGACCGGTGGGAGGAGACGCGAGAGCGGGTGCGGCGGTTCTTGGCGTAGCTATGGCACAAGGAGGCAATGGGTTGAAAGCGAATGCTGACATCACCGTGGCGATGATCCATCCGCCCACGTGGGAGAACGACGGCGAGGTCTTCCCGGTCACCGACCCGATCCCGGTGGAGGAGTGGCTGGAGAAGGTCTCCGGACCAGGCTGGGACCTGGAAGCTCTGCCCGACGACGGCCTCATCGCCGGGGGGGCGTTCGACGGGGGGCACGTCATCATGGTCCACAACGAGGAGGAAGACAACACCTTCCTGTTCGCGGTGCCACCCGAGGCGATACCGCTCACGCAGGTGTTGATCCCCGAGGACCAGTACCAGGCGCTGCTGTCACGCACGCCCCGCCTATCCACCCTGGCCGGTCGCTAGCGCACCCGCACAACACGCGGCCGCAGGCATGCCCCACCTCGGCGCCGCAGCACGAGGCATTGAGCCGGCCGTCGCAATCAAGTGATTGGAGGTGAATCGAGTTGAGCGACCCGACCCAGCGATTCTCGGCGAGGGTGGACGACTACATCAAGTACCGCCCATACTACCCTCAGGCCGTTATCCATTTGCTGCAACAGCAGTGCGGGATGACGCCGGCCTGGACGATCGCGGACATCGGCTCCGGCCCGGGCAACCTCACCCGCCTGTTCCTCGACAACGGCAACCGCGTCTTCGGCATCGAGCCGAACCGCGAGATGCGCGAGGCGGGGGAGCGGCTCCTCGGCGGCCACCCAGGTTTCACCAGCATCGATGGTACCGCGGAGGCGACGGGACTGCCGGACGGGAGCGCGGAGCTGGTCGCGGCGGGCCAGGCTTTTCACTGGTTCGACCTCGATCGGGCGAGCCGGGAGTTCCGACGCATCCTCCGGCCGCCACGGTGGGTGGTGCTCGTCTGGAACGAGCGTCGGATCGCCGGCACGCCGTTCCTGGAGGCGTACGAGCGGCTGCTCGTGGCGTACGGGACGGACTACGCGCAGGTGCGGCATCGTGACGCGGCGGACGCGACGGCGCTTGAACGGTTCTTCGGCCCGGGCGGGTATGGACGCGCGTCGTTCGAGAACGTCCAGAGGTTCGATCTCGAGGGACTGCGGGGTCGGCTCCTCTCGTCCTCCTACGCGCCCATGGCGGGTCAGCCGGGCCACCCGGAGATGCTGGTGGAGCTGCATGGGATCTTCGATGAGTACCAGGAGGGCGGCGTGGTCGGGTTCGAGTACGATACGACCGTGTACTACGGCCGTGTCTAGTGGGATGGTGTAGTCGGGGCAGTTGCATTGGCGTCATCTGCGGCGCAGAGGACGCAGCCACCAAAGGAAAGGCCCCACCCACAACATGAAGAGCGCCCCGAAGATCAGGGCCGACCACCTGGGGCGGCTCACCAGGAGGTCGCCCACGGCCACGATCGCTACGACGGGGGGGAGCATGCCGAGGAACGTGGCTAAGGCAAACGTCCGCACCGACATCGAGGTGAGACCGGCCGCGTAGCTGACCCAGTCGAAGTTGAAGGCCGGCAACAGACGCATCAGGAAGACGGCTCGCCAGCCCATTCGCTGGGCCAGCGCATCAACCTTCTTTATCTCGTCCCGCCCCAGCCTGCGGGCGAGCCATCGGCGACCTAGGCGGCGAGCGAGCCAGAAGGCGATGAGTGCGCCTATCTCGGCACCGACGAGCGTCCATACCGTGCCCCAGAACAGGCCGAACGCCAGCCCTGCCGCGATGTCGAGCGGCACCGACGGTATGGGCGTCAACACTATTGCGAGAACCATCAGAAGGACGAATACGGCCGGGGCAAGCGTCCCCCAACCTTGCAGCCAGTCCCTGATGGCCGTCGGTTTGAGGTCCACCCACAGGCCGAACAGCCGCTCCCCCAGATACGAGACGATGAGGCTCGTGAACACAAAGGCCAACAGATATATTGCCTGCCGTCGTGTCGGTGTGGACACGTCAACTACTGACATTGGCCCACGCTACAGTACAGCGACGAGTTACCAGGTTTGAAGCACGAGACGCAAGGAGATGCGGGGATTGCAGGCAGATGCTCACCCCCGTACAGCGATCAGTAGGGCATATCCCAGGCTGCCTTGCTCCACGGCGGTTGCCGCGGCCCGCGCCATCTGCTTCGCCTGATCGAGGTTTCCGACTGGTAACATCAGCTTGCCGAGCTTCGACATCAGTTCGGCGCTAAGAAGCTTGGCGCGAACGCCGCGTACCATCTCGCCGAGGTCCTCGTCATGCGCCTCGACACTCAGGTGTATGAAGCCTGCCGCCTCCAGATGTCCTGCGTATTCCTCCACCGGGCGAGCGTCGCCAAGGCACGCCACCCAGGCCAGCAGTGTCCGCAACTCTGGGGGAGCCTCTCCTGCGCGGGTGAGGTCCGAGAGGCCGACGCTGCCACCGGGCCGCAGCACGCGATGAAACTCCCGAGCCGCTGCCGCCTTGTCCGGGAAGGTGCAGTACGCGCACTCGCACACGACGGCATCGAACTTGCCGTCCTCGAACGGCAAGCGCTCGGCGTCGCCCTGCTGGAAGCTGACCAGGCCCGCTACTCCCGCCTCCTCCGCGGCGCGGACCGCCTCAGCCACATTCCGACCGCTGTAGTCTACCCCCACCACCTTGCAGCCGAACCGCCTCGCGAGGAAGATGGCGCTCGTGCCCTTGCCCGCTGCCACGTCGAGCACGCGCTTGCCGGGGCCGAGCCGGAGTAACTCACCCAGCCGCTCGGTCAGCGCGAGTCCCCCAGGGTGGAAAGAGTCTCCGAGCAAAAGGCGCGCCCAGTCGCTCTCGTACACGTTCGCGCAGCAACTCTTGACCTCCTCGGCAGGCACAGTCAACGGTTTGTTCTGTGTCATCCCCGTGCTCCGTTCTCTTGCCCGTTACCACCTGAAGCATGGCGAAAGGAGAACGTGATAGCGGGCGGGTCGAACGCGACACCCTCGTGACGGGCTCGCGCTCGTGCGCGGGTGCGAGCGCTGAGCTGCTCGAAGGCCTGCTCGCGGTAGCCCACGTTGTTGTACGCGCAGAAGGGTATCTGCTTGCCGTCCGGCAGCAGGATCTCCTTGCAGCACTTCATCAGGTTCTTCTGGTTGAACGTCCAGGGGTCCATGAAGTCCTGCAGCATGATCATGAACACCCGGTCGGCGAACGAACCGATGTCGAATCCGTCGGGCAGCCCGCACGCCGCGCAGGAGACGGCGAACTGATCAGCAGCCTTGTCGGAGCCGGGGACCGCCGAAGACGACCATAGCCCCTCCAGCGCGGTCTTGATCTCCGAGCCCAGGTCCGGCAGCACCCGGTTCGTTATATAGTCGAGGTAATCCTCGACATCGAGGACACGCGGCAAGGGCAGGACGGTGTCACCTTCGACGTAGGCGTACGTCACGGAGTTGCACGTCGGGAAGCAGCAGGGTACGGGCACGAAGTCCTTGACGATGAACATACCTTCAGTCTGCTCCTCAATGTCTCGCAGGATGTCGGGGATGGTTAGCCGGTGCATCGGGTCATGCTGCCCGTGCCTGCCCGACATGAAGGCCGGCTGGAAGTTGATGCCCTTCACCGCCGGGTGCGCGATGCCGAACTCGACTAGCCTGCCGATCTCGTGCTCGTTGACCCCCGGCTGGATGGCGGGCACGAGCACCACCCCGCAGCCGATCTCAGCAAGCCGGTCGAGCGCGCGCAGCTTTGTGGACAGGATGTCCGGCTCGGCGCGGATGATTCTGTACGTCTCGTCCTCAAAGCCGTCGAACTGGAAGTAGATCGCAGGGCGGATCTCCGCCAACTCTGCCAAAAAAGCGTCGTCATCGGCGATCCTCTTGCCGTTGGTGTTGAGCATCACGTGTTTGATGTTGCGCCTCTTGGCCGCGCGCATCATGTCCCCTATCTGCGGGTGGATCGAGGGCTCCCCGCCGGAGAACTGCACAACCTCTGGGTTGCCCTCGGTCTCGACCAGGTGATCCAGGATGCCCTCGACCTCCTCGAGCGTCAGGCTGAAGCCCGAGGCTGCGTTCGCGAAGCACAGGGGGCAGTTCATGTTGCACGCGCTGTTGACCTCGATGATGCCGAGGCAGGCGTGCTGCTGGTGGTCCGGACAGAGACCGCAGTCGTGCGGGCAGCCGTGGACTATCTCCGTCGTGTACTGCAGAGGCATAGTGCCCGGCTTGTTCATCCGGGCGCTGGAGACGTACGCCTGCGCGTCGCCGTAAATGAGCGATTCAACAGTGCCGTGCTCCGGGCACCGCTTGCGCATATACACCTTGTTGTCCCGTAGGAGCACGTGGGCGTCGATGACCACCCGACAATCCGGGCAGATGCTGCGCGTGAGCTCGTAGAAGACGTAGTCCGCGTCCTGTTTGCGGGGTACGGTCGTTGTGGGATCGGGTCTGTCCTGGATCAAAGCCTCTGCTCCTTCTTTACGGCCTGTTGTCAGCCGCTCGCACCGCGTCCAGTAAGCTCTCTATCGCAGGCCGGTCCGCGGATTCCTCGCTGCGATACTCGTACACCACCCTTCCTTGCCAGTCCAGCACGAAGTCGCCGCCCAGCTGCGCGATGTCGGCGCGCGGCAGACGCGGGAGCCGGCCCCTCAGCAGCCCTCGCGCGTAGCTCCTCACGGCGTTGGGGCTCCACACCTGCGCCGTCGCCCCGCGCTCCAGTCCGAAGACCCGGTACGCCCTGCGCTCCGGATCGCTGAGGATGGGGTATGGCAACGACTCGCGCTCGGCAAATCCGGCGATGACCGAGGGCTCCTCGAAGGAGACTCCGAGCACGACGGCCCCCAACTGTTCCAACTCCTCCTGGTGCTCGCGCAACTGCGCGAGATGCTCCCGGCAGGACACTCAGCCCAGCCACCTGAGGAAGACCAGGACGACTGGGCGACCGCGGAGGTCTCTGAGG
>JACDAU010000267.1 GCA_013695265.1 Chloroflexia bacterium | reverse complement strand
TGGCCTTCTCGATCGCCGCCCAGAAGCCGTACCGGTCACCCCGCGCGTAGTAGCGCAGGTAGTCGGGCAGGATCTCGTCCTCGATGACGTGGCGGGGCGTCGGGGCGTTGCCGGTGGGGAAGCGGATGACCTCTGGGTCGCTGTCGAGCTCGACGAGGAGATCCGCGTCGGCCTCGGTGAACCGGCGTAGCACCACCCGCTCGGTCTCCAGGTACACGTGCATCGCTCAACCCTCCCCGCGCCACCGCAAGCACGGGCAGGATAGCCGACGCGGGTTTCGCGCGCAAGCTGCCGCGTCCCTAGATCAGGTGACGGCACAGCAGCGGCTAGAGGAGGCGCAGGCCCGCGTGGCTGCGCTTCAGGCGGAGGCCTGCGGGCTTGCTGAGCAGATGCACCAGGCGCTGAAAGACGGCGATAACGACAAGTACCTCCGCCTCATGGCTCGCGAGCACGCGATACCGCGGGACCTCGGAAGCCTCGAGGCCGACGTGCGCGATCTCCGCCTTCGGGTCACGAGGGAGCGGTACCAGGCGCTGGCCGATGCGGAGCCCGGGCTGCGAGCGCGGTACGAGGAGACCGTGCGGCGCAACAGGGAGAAGATCGCGGCGATCGAGGCCGAGTCGTAATCGACGGCCAATGCCTACCATGCCGCAATGCAGGAGGGGCGGGTCCTCGAGCAGGAGCTGCGGGCGATGGGTGTGGTGGTCTCATGACAGACCAGCAGATACGCCGCTCGTTACATCCGGCTATCCAATATCGAGGATAACATGCCCACTCGGATGCCCCCGCTCCACCGCCTCATGTGCCTCGACGATGCCGACTAGTGGGTCATCCGTCATGCAGCGTGCCATTTCTCGACAGCGGTCTTGCGTTGTTGGATGGGCCGTTGTGTGCGGGCGCCACTGCCTCCCACCGCGTGTCGGCGCCGGTGAGCGCGCTCGCGCCTAGCCTTGCGTCTCCCGCCCCACTCGAACGGCGTGGGCTCCCGGTTCCATCCGCGAACCGTCGCCTCCAGCCACTCGATGACCTGCTGGGCGTCTTTGGGGTGCTGTCCCTCCAAGGCTCGCCTCGCCAGTATCCGCTGCACCGACTCTGCCATGTTGAGCCAGGAGCCGCCGAGCGGCGTGTACAGCGGCATCACCCCGTGCTCGAACATCCACAACACCAACCCCGGCGTCTTGTGCCCGGCGAGGTTGTCGAGCACCAGCAGCATCCTAAGAGGCGGCAACTGCTCACCGAGCGTTATCCTCACCGACAGCCCCTCCTGCCAGCTCTCCCACAACGCCCGGTTCCCCTCGGCGCTCAGCAATATCTGGGGCTCCGGCAGTCCCGTGAGTATCGCCGCCAACTCTTCTTTCAGCCACGGGTGGAGCACCGTGTTGGTCGAGTTCCTCACTGCTTTGGCTCTCACTTCGCCGATTCCTCGTCTTCGCGAGGCTGTTACCGGAAGGCGCTTCGCACCTTCCTTTGGGTGCAGCAGCGTCAGCAGCTTCGCCGTGCCACCGCGCACATATTCATGGGGGTAGCGTGTCGGCTCTCCTTGTGGCTGCCAGCTTGCGCCAGGATACGGCACCGCCTGGTACGGCCCTGCCTCGTCCTGGGTCCATACCTGCAGACCTGACTGCTCACCCTGCAGATACGCGCGCTCGATCAAGTTTTTTTGGGCACGGCATCAGGGTCCGTCACCTCGACCGTCCCTCCCTTGCGCTTGCGCACGACCGTGCCAGTGTCGCACCAACTGCGATCCCGCTGCCAACTGTAGCCCGCGTCCCTTAGCGCCCACCAGATAGTGTCCCTGCTGATCCCAGGTAGCCCATCCGGCGCTGCCCTCAGCGCTCGCTGCAGCATCCCCAGTGACCACGTCGCGGTACCGTCCGCCTCCCTGTCCGGTGTGCGCCGCACCTCGGCAAGTATGCGTTCACGCCCTGTGGCGGTGTAGATGGGTACCGGCCCACCTCCGTGTCGGGGCTCGATTGCGGCTATCCCCTCTCGGTTGAAGCGCGATACCAGGTGCGAGACGGCATCACCGGACTTGCGCCCCGCCGCCCGCGCCGCCTCGGTGTAGGTGCGTCCTTCGGCTACCGCGAGCAACGCCTTGGCGCGAGCTACGTGCGCGGCGGGCTCGGCATCGGACCGGCTAAGCCGCTCCAGTTGATCACATTCCTCCTGTGCCAGCGGGCGTAGCGGGTCGCTCTTCCTGCGCGTCATCGGGGACCTCCTCCACCGCGTCACCAACAAGCCCCGAGTATACCCCGTCCGTACCTGTATGGCTATATCCATGACGAATGACCCACTAGGAGGGTGCCTATCCCCACCTCGAGCCAGTCGGGACCGAGGTCCTCATCGACCGGCTGCGGGACGAAGCAACCGTCCAAGAAATCCAGATGGACTACCGAGAACCTGCCCGCCCGGCGCAGAGCCTCGTAGACTCCCTCATGCCTATACACGCTGTGCCAGTCACGCTCGAGTTGCTCTCTGTGCCCCGAGAGCACGTCGGGGCGCAGGAGTATCCCGATGTCCAGGCAGCTGTCGCGACTGGCCTTCCCGCGCGCGCACGAGTTGGTAAGGAGCACAGACTCCA
>JACDAU010000241.1 GCA_013695265.1 Chloroflexia bacterium | reverse complement strand
GGGTACATCACGCTGCCACGGACGGGTCCAGCATCGTTCTGGGCTGGCATGAACAAGGAGAACGTGAGTACGGTCGCGTCTCGTGTGGGGACGGCTAACGTCTCGGTCGTGACCTCCGGGGCCACCTCGACGACGGAGAAAGTGTTTGTGACCGCGTATGCCGCACCGCCGGCGATCAGCCCCAACGGCGATGACCGGGGAGAGTACACCACCATCCACTACCAACTTGCGGCGGCTCAGAAAGTCAAGATCGAGCTGTATTCGGTCTCCGGGCAATGGGTCAAAACAGTCAAGCCGTGGGGCGGCGTGGACACCACCCTGCACACCGCGAAGCTGATCCCCTCGTACTACGACGCGGTCCATTCGAAGACGTTCACGCTGCCAGAAGGCCAGTATCTCGCGCGGATCCTCGCGCGCAGCTCCTCCGGGGCCATTTCGGAAAAGACGGTTCCGGTCGGCGTGGACCTCATTCAGCCGGCCTCCACGAGTGTGCGCCGCTCCCCGGCGTATATTTCGCCGAACGGCGATGGTCGGAACGATAGCACCTCCATAAGCGCCTCGTTCTCAGAGGTAGTGCGGTGGGTGGTACGGGTACGCAACGCGAGCGGCACGCAACTACGCAGCTACGGTGGATCGGGGAGCACCGCAGCAGCCAGGTGGCACGGCAATGATTCTTCGGGCCGCGTTGTGCCCAACGGCATTTACCGATACTCGCTGGAGTACAGTGACCTTGCGGGGAACCCCGGGCCCACACGAGCCGGCAACATCAACGTGGATACCATCCGGCCCGCAGTCTCGAGCCTGACCGCAACCAGCGCGGCGCCATACACGCTCTCCTTTAACCTCAGTGAGCGGTCCGTGGTAAGCACGGTAATCACCAACGCCGCGGGCGTGCACGTTGCGGCTCTGGGCCCGGTGACGAAGTCGCCCGGTGCTCGGTCTCTAGCCTGGAACGGCACTTCCTCCGATGGCCGCAAGGTGGCTGCCGGCACGTACACCTGGTCGCTGTTCGCGTCGGACCGGGCGGCCAACAGGGCCATCTCGTATCCGGTGAATAAGACGTTCCAGGTCCGCTAGAGACAACGGGTGATGGGCGGTGGAGGCTACCGGGCTTCTGCCGCCATTTCCCGGATGTACTCCAGTACCACCTGAAACACCCGACCGTCGTCGCGTAGTCGCTCCTCCAGGTTCTCCCGCATGCTGAAGCGCCGGAGGGCGTCGGCAACCATATTTGTGTCGGCGGCGGGGTCGTCCAGGTAACCGAGCGTGGCGAGATCCGCCCCGAGTTGCTGGATAACGCCGGTCAATTCGACCGTCGACTCGCCGAGGCGTGGGTAGTACAACACGTGCAGCGTGAGGAGCCGGTGCAGCTCCTCTATCGGCGCTGGATGGTCGTCCACCCGCAGGTCAAGGTAGCGGTCGTTGAAGCCGCCATAGCCAGCGCCCTCCTGTACGACCACCACTGCGGCAGATTGTTGCCCCCGACTATCGCCACCGGCGGCCTGTGCCGCCTGTATCGCCCCGACGAGGCGGAATGCCAACTCCTGACCCTCCGTCGCTTCGTATTGTGCTGCCATCGCGTCCACGGTCTCCGGTCCGACCAGGATGTTTCCCTGACACGCGTAGTTTTCGCCCGTGCGCCCGCCAGCCCAGGGAAAGCAGGCACTGCCCGTGAAGGTAGCCGCTCGGCCTTCGGCGTCCACGATACCCACCTGACGGGAATCGCGCTCCGGGTCGGCCTCCAGCAGGTCGTCAAGTGCTTCTAGTGGGGTCGCGCCCCGACTCAGCAGGTCCAGACCGGCTGGCCCATACGCCGTGTTCGCCCACGACTGGGTGGCAACCGCCCCCGCTCCCGCCTTTGCCCAGGGCACCACGGCGCCGACCGCGAGGAACTTGCTCTGCACTGCGATGCCGAGCTGCTGTTGCACGGGATCGAACGCCACGATGGAAAAGGTTGAAGGTTGCAAGCCCATGCTTTTGCTCCATATAGCTACTGTTTGGTGCCGTTGTTGCCTTACTTTACCGTATCCTGCCACGCCGGAGTACGGCGTAGAAATGGCACTTATCTTGCAACGGTAGTAACAAATGCCCGAACTGTTTGGAGGACGAAATGGCCAATTCAGCAACTGATGGCGCGGACGGCGGCTCCCGCGTGAGCCAGGCGAGCGATCCGTTCGCCGATGGGAACACGTGGCGCGGCACGTCTGGTGGGAACGACCCGGCACGGAGTGAGCCCTCCGAGTCGCCCGGCGGTGACGCAGGGAGCGGGACCGGCGGGGACACGGAAAACACGAACCAGTTGCAGGACGAATCGGCGCCACAGCAGGGAATCGCCACCCGCGCCGCGCAGGAGCAGACGCAGGAGGACGACCCGGACAACCCGTCGAAAGATCCCGGATCGGACCTAAGTGGTACGACGCCCGGCTTTACCCCTTGACTTGTTGACCGGTGCATCATGATATAATCCGCGCTTACAATGCGTGACGATAAAAAGGCGCAGGACTGATACCACAAAGGAGGACATGGAATGCCAGGAAAGACCGAGATAGTTAATCAGGTGAGCGAGCGGACTGGCCTCAAGAAGACCGAGGTACAGCAGGTTGTCGACGAAACCCTGAATGAGATCCGCAGCTCACTTGAGAGTGGCGATTCAGTGACCTTGCGCGGCTTCGGCAACTTCAAGGTGACGGAACGAAGCGCTCGCAAGGGCCGCAACCCGCGCACGGGCGAGGAAATCGAGATAGCGGCAGGGAAGCGCGTCAGCTTCAAGATGAGCAAGTAAACTCTCTCAACCTCTACGGCGCACGCGGCAGGGCACCCTGCACGCGTGTGCCTTTTTTGATTCGCCCTGCCCTTGTTGCTAAACTGAAGTGGTAGATCAAACGCGCAAAGGTGGTGTTGAACGATGAAGGTCAAGCGGGCACGAGAGTTGGGGTTCTGCTTCGGAGTGAAGAAGACCCTGAAGCTCTTCGACGATATGGGCGGCGATAGCCAGGGCGTCCACACCCTCGGCACGCTGGTGCATAATCCCCAGGTCGTGGAGAGTCTGAAGAAGCGCGGCGTCACCGTTATCGGCGACGTGGCCAATGTCGCCAGTGGGACGCTGACAATCACCGCTCACGGCGCGTCCCCCAACTCCATTGCCGAGGCGGAAGCGAAGGGCTTGCGAGTTATCGACACGACGTGTCCGCTCGTCACCAAGGTCCAGAAGATTGCGCAGGACCTCCATCAGGCGCAACATCAGGTAGTGGTGTTCGGAGATGCGACGCACCAGGAAGTGCGTGGAATCGTTGGGTGGACCGAGAACACCGCGCTCGTCAGCACCAACGCCAAAGAACTTGTGCCTCGTCTGATCGCGCTGACCCGTTCCGGCAAGCGCGTGCCGAAGCGCATCGCGATCGTTTCCCAGACTACGCAGCCCGCCTCACGGTTCAAGCAGTTCGTCTCGGATCTCTTCGATCAGCTTCCGGACGACTTCCGCGAGATCCAGGTGCATAACACCATCTGCGAGCCCACACTCGACCGGCAGAGCGCCGTTATCGATCTCGCCGAGGAAGTAGATGTTATGATCGTCGTCGGGGGACACGAGTCCGCGAATACTCGCCATCTGGCCGAGATCAGCGAGGAGGAGGGCGTGACCACGTATCACGTCGAGTGGCCCGATG
>JACDAU010000234.1 GCA_013695265.1 Chloroflexia bacterium | reverse complement strand
GTGGCTCGCGTGGAGCCCGTCGGCGCCGCCGTTCCGCGAATGGCCCGGGAACGCGAAACTGCTTCGTGGTATCGCCGAGCAAACGCCTGTGGCAGCCGCCCAGGGCACACCGGTCGATGGGTGGGTTATAGATAGTTTCCTCCGCAACATTGCTGGCGCGAAACTCCCGCCGACGCTGCTCGTCGCGGGCTTTCTTGTCCTCTACTCGCTCGTAGTCGGGCCGGTGCTGTACCTTATTCTGAAGCGCCGGGATCGCCGAGAGCTTGCGTGGGTCCTCGTGCCCGCGATTACGCTCGCGTTTTCCGGAATGGCGTATGGGGCGAACTTCCTGATACGCGGCACCGGGACCACCCTGCGCACGCTCGAAATTGTGGAGACATATGGTCAGAGTGGAGCGCAGCGCGTCACCACGCACGCAGGTCTCTTCAGTACAAGCAGACGAGACTACGACATCGCTCTCGCTCCGGGCTACACAGTGGGTGGCCCCAACCGCGAGGGCATAGAGATGAATGTCGATCAGAATGGCAACCAGGTAGCGCCGAGCGGCGGCCCAGTGTACACCGTCGAGGTAGGTGAGGAAAGCGTGCTTCGTGACGTTTCGGTGGACGTGTACTCCTTGCGCACCTTCGCGGCGCAACGAGTGGAAAACGGAGGGGCCGCGACCATCGAGGCAACACTCTCAGGCAACGGCACAGTCGTTGCAGGATCGGTCCGAAACACCTCCGCCGCGCCGCTAGATCAGGTGTACGTGATGTCTCAGGACGGCTTAGAGAGCATCGGCGCCATCCAGCCGGGACAAAGCGCGAAAGTGACCGGCAACCCAGAGCGGAACTTCAACAACTTCGAGGGCGACAGATCTGAAAAAGACTGGGATAAGCGGCAGATCGCGCAGAACTTGTACGACCGCGTCACGCAGGGCGGCCCGGACGGTACGCAACCACTCCCGGCCAATGAGGTGCTCGTCCTCGCGTGGCAGAAGGCCACGGACCAGTCCGTGCGCGTGCTCGACGCCAAGACGGAGCACAGCGCGGAGCGGCTGGTGATCCTGCACAGCCGCTACACGTTGCAATCAGGCAGCATTGATATTCAGCTGAAACCCGAGCAAGTGACATCATTGAGTTCGGAGCAGGGCGTCTCCGTGCTCACATACCGACTGCCGCCGGGCACGACTGCGGAGAGTCTGCGCATCGTGCTCGACGCGCGGGTGATCGGCGGCGCGTTCACGGGAGAGGGAATGGTCGGGCCTGCCGTTGTCGCGCCCGATCTGGGAGTGGCGGTGGCCACCGTGCAGCGGGCTCCGGTAGAGGAGGTCGCCCCTATGGGGCCGTCCGGTATGGGCAATCAGGTCAGCGAGTTGGAGATTGTAAAGGCGAACGGTGGGGCCCGGCAGAACATCTACGGGCAGTTCGACGTGCAGGAGGTGTCCATGCGGGTAACTAAGCCGGCACCGTACATAGCCGCGGATGGGACCGTTACTGTTCGCGTACGAACCCCTGCGGGGGACGACCCCATGTTTCTGAACGCGCTCAGGCTCAAGGTAGTCGGGAGGAAGCGATAGATGGCCGACGCTCTGGTGCAGACACAGGCCCTCTCAAAGCGGTACACGGACCTCATCGCGCTCGACAACATGGACCTCACGGTGGAGCGCAACAGCATCTTCGGTTTCGTGGGGCCGAACGGCGCGGGTAAGACCACATCCATACGCATCCTCTGCACCCTGCTCCCGCCCTCCGGTGGAGAAGCGTGGGTTGACGGCTACTCCGTGCGCGACGAGCCCGACCTCGTCCGCAGGAAGATCGGGTATATGCCCGATTTCTTCGGCGTGTACGAGGACATGAAAACGTGGGAGTACATGGACTTCTTTGCCCGCTGCTACAACGTACCCGCAAATCGGCGTGCGAAGTTAACGGATGAGTTGCTCGACCTGGTGGACCTCGGGGAGAAGAAATACGCGTACGTCGAAAGCCTCTCGCGCGGCATGAAGCAGCGGCTGTGCCTCGCGCGCACGCTCGTCCACGACCCTGCCCTGCTCGTGCTGGACGAGCCAGCCTCCGGACTTGACCCACGCGCCCGTGTGGAGATGCGCGAGCTGCTGCGCGAGCTGAGCACCATGGGCAAGACGATTATCCTCTCGTCACACATTCTCGCCGAGCTTGCGGACGTCTGCACGCACATCGGCATCATTGAGCGGGGCAAGCTCCTCGCCACGGGGCGGGTCGAGGATATGATCGCGCATCTGAGCGTGCGGAAGCGCGTGCGCATGCGGGTCTCCGCGCGCGCCCACAGCGCCCATCAGTTGCTCGCCGGGATACCGGGCGTGATGGATGTCGAGTACGACGGGGACGTGCCAGTGACCGACGACATGCCAGCCCGGCTAGTCTTCGGCCTGACGGACGATGTGCCGGACGAGTCCGCCGTGCTCACGCAACTCGTCGGCGCGGGCGTGCCCGTGCGCGCGTTCGCAGAAGAAGCCGGCGACCTCGAGGACGTCTTCCTGCAGATCACGAAGGGTGAGGTGCAATAGTGCAGGCCATAGCCACGAAGGAGCTGCGAAGCAGGATGCGCGGCAACCGCGCGTTTACGGTGCTCACGATCTACTTGCTCCTGCTCTCCTGCCTCGTGGTGGCGATCTACTGGTTCACGGAGCGCACCGTCGCAGAGGTGAATCAGTTCGGCCGAGGAAACCTCCCCCCGCCCGTAGGCAAGATCCTTTTCTACGCCGTGACACTCGTTGAACTCCTGCTCATCGCGCCGCTCGCGCCGTCATTCAGCTCCAGCGCGATCGTGGGGGAACGGGAGAGACAGACCTTCGACCTGGTGATGACGACCCCGATCCAGCCCCGCGACTTCGTGCTCGGCAAGCTCGTGTCGAGCCTCTCCTACGTGCTGCTCCTCGTGTTCGTCGCGCTGCCCGTGCAAGTACTGGCGCTCCTCTTCGGCGGACTCACCCTGACAGAGGTGCTACTTGGGTTCTGGATTCTCATCGTCGCAATCGTGTTCTACGCCTCCTCCAGTCTCTTCTTCTCCGCCGTGATGCGCACCACAACGACCGCCGCGATCTTCAGCTACCTGACGGTCGCGATGAGTCTGATCGGCGCGCTTTTCACCTTTTTGATCGGCAGCGTCGTGCTCGGTGGCATGGGCGGCTTCGGCTTCTTCTTCGCTGGCGGGCCGGGGGGCGAGGACTCGCCGAGGTCCTGGGCAATATATCTCGCGCTCTTCTTGATCAGCCTCAGTCCGCTAACGGCCGGGGGGGCGACTGCCATCGCGCTCAATAGCGGAGAGGGCACGTTCGCATTCCGCCTCGCGGAGGACGGCTCCATACCTGGCTATCCAAACGGCATCTGGATGTTGAGTCCGTGGGTGGTGTACACCGCCGTGTACCTGGGGCTTTCCGCGCTGCTCGTGTGGGCTGCGATGCGCTACGTGCGCCCGACGGTCGCGCGCAACCCTCGTCATCCGTCGCGCCCACCCGCTTTGGAGCCGGAGACCGAGACACCATGACCACGGATGACCGCCGGCGTGATTTGACTGAAGTGCAGGCCGCCTCCCGGCGGCTGGTCCGGCGGCTGCGGCACGTGCGCGCGGGGTACTGGCTCGTGTGGGGGGTCGTCGTGGGGATTACCGGCGCGATGCTCGTCGCGCTCGCCGCCCGGGTCCGTCCCGTGCTCGATACGGGGCAGACGCTGCAACTAGGTGGGGTGATCATTCTCGCTTTTGCGACCACCAGCCCCCTCGTTGCCGCGCTCTGGCCGGTAAACGCCCGCAAACTCCTCATCGCCGCAGAGCTTCGGCTCGGGCTCCACTCCCGGCTCAGCACCGCACTCGGGTTGCAAGAGGAGGCCGGGCCCCTCACCGCCGGGCAACGGCAAGACGCCGCGCTGCGGGCACGATCTGCGGACTGGGCACTCGCCATACCGCGCCGGACGCCCCAAAGGGCGATCACCCTCGCGCCACTCCTGTTCGCGGGACTGCTTGCGCTCCTGCTTCTGCCGAATCCGCAGCTCGACCTGCTTCGAGAGCATCGGACTGTCAGTGCGACGGAGCAGGCAGAAGCCGAGGCCGTGCGACAGGTGGCGAAACGGCTGGAGAAGCGCACGCCGAAACAGGACCCGGCGACCGCGAAGGCGCTTCAGGAACTGGCAAAGTTACAAAGCGACTTGCAGCGCGGCAATCTCACAAAAGAGGAAGCTGCGGCTCGATTGAGCGAGGCGCAGGCAAAGATCCAGGAGGCGAGCGCCCAGAACCCGGCGAAGGCGCGAGCGGCGCTCCAGAAGGTAGCATCCACGCTCGCAGCGAACCCGAGCACCTCTGCCCTCGCCTCCGCCGCATCCGCTGACAACACGGAGGATATCCAAAAGGAAGCACAGAAGCTCGCGCGCGAGATGAAGAAGATGAACCCAGGGGAGCGAGCACGCACGGCAAGCGCGCTTCAAACCGCAGCCGCCTCCACTGGTGATCTGTCGCCGGAGCTTGCTCAGGCCCTACAAGAGGCCGCGACCGGCTCACCCGCTGGAGCGGAACAACTCGCCGATCAACTGCAGGCGGCGGCGACGCAGTCCGAGACGGCGCAGGCTATGGAGTCCGCACTGTCGCAGATGGAGGACAGCAAGAATCGAATCGCGAACGCTGGGACTCCGCCGCAGACCGCCGCGAACAACACTGTTCCGGCGGGTACGCCGGGCGTCGCCAGCACACCGTTTGCCGCTGGAACCCCGTGGCCCGCAGGCACGCCTGGCGCGGGAGGTACTCCAGGGGCCGGGCAAGCCCAAGGCGCAGGACAAGGCCAGGGCGCAGGCGAGGGGCAAGGCGCTAGTCAGGGACAAAATGCGGGACAAGGCCAGGGTCAGGGCGGCACCGCGAACGGCGGCAACGGCGGCGGTGGCGCGGCGGCGGGGCAAGGCACGGGCGGCGGCAATGCGAGCGGTAAGGGTGAGGGCGGCGGGAACCAGCAGGGACGCGAGGCCATCGCCAGGGATCTTGAAACGTACGCCCCGGCGAAGACCGACGCCGAGGGCAACCTGGTGCGGGTGCGCGGCCAGCAGGGTCCGGGGCGCACGCAGCAGAACACAGGCGGCGTCGCACAGGGCCAGGAGAGCGACCCCGTCCGCCCGTACGACGAGGCGTACGCCGAGTACGGAGAGGCAGCCACCTCGTACCTGGATGAGCACTACATCCCGATAACGCAGAAGGACCTGGTGCGCCAGTACTTCGAGCAGATTGAACCGAAAAAGCAGGGCAAGTAGGCCGGTGCAGAACCGTAAGGATGTGCACCGGCTGCGGCCCTGCCATGCTGCTGCTTCGGCGCTGCCATCCTGAACGCAGTGAAGGATCTTATCAGCACTTCTCGGGCAGAGGTGTTGAGAACCTTCAGCGGCGCAGAATGACAACTCATTGCTCATCACTTCAACATGACCGGGACGACAATGACCATCCAGACTACAATGGAATGAGCGGGAAGAACTACAGAAAGAGGACGCTATGGCGGTGGTCGCAGCGGCACAGATGACGCCGGAGGAGTTCATCCGGACAGCGCAGTCCATCGAGGCCGAGGTTGGCCGAACGATCGTCGGGCAGGCGGAGCTGCTGCGCGGCGTGCTCACGTGCGTCATCGTCGGCGGGCACGCGCTCCTGGAGGGGCTGCCGGGGCTGGGCAAGACGGCGACTGTGCGCACGCTCGGCGAAGTGCTCGACTTGCAGTTCTCCCGCGTGCAGTTCACCCCGGACCTGATGCCGTCCGACATCACTGGCACGAACATCATCCATGAGGACGAGCACGGCAACCGCGACTTCCGCTTCCAGTCCGGCCCTGTGTTCGCGAACCTCGTGCTCGCCGATGAGATCAACCGCGCCACGCCGAAGACGCAGTCCGCGCTACTGGAGGCCATGCAGGAAAAGGCGGTGACCGTCGGCAACGCCCGCCACCCATTGCCCGACCCGTTCTTCGTGCTCGCCACGCAGAACCCGGTGGACATGGAGGGCACGTATCCCCTGCCGGAGGCACAGCTTGACCGCTTCCTGTACAAACTTCTCGTGCCCTTCCCAGACGCGCGCGATCTGGTGCAGATCCTGGAGCGGACCACGGGCGGCGCGGAGGCCGGTGGCCGCAAGGTGGGCGACGCGCCGACGGTACGCGCGATGTCGGACCTGGCCCGCGCGGTGCCAGTCGCGCCGCACGTGCTGGAGCACGCCGCGGAGGTCGTGCTGCTGACCCACCCCGAGCACCCGCACGCGCCGCAGCTCGTCCGCCGCTACGTGCGCTACGGATCGAGTCCGCGTGGCGCGCAGTCGCTCGTACTTGGCGCGAAGGTGAACGCCCTGCTCGACGGGCGGTACAACGCGAGCATCGAGGACATCAACGCCGTCGCCCTGCCCGCGCTGCGCCACCGCCTCATCCGCAACTACGAGGGCGAGAGCGAGGGCATCACCGCCGACCAGATCGTCCAGCAAGTCACCGAATCGCTGACCAGTGCGGCGGCGCGGATATAGGAACAACGGAGCAAACTCGTGAGTCGAGTACTGACCGGACTAACGGCTATTGTAGCCTTTGCCTTCTTGCGCTATGTGAGTGAGGGTATTGGCGGTTACTGGGGGCTGGCATTAGTCGCGCTGCTGGTGACTGGGGTGGGCGGATTGATACGGCTCGACAGGGCTGGCCCGCACGCGGGCATCATCAGGTG
>JACDAU010000220.1 GCA_013695265.1 Chloroflexia bacterium | reverse complement strand
AGGTTTGGGGGTGCAAGTCTCCGTGCCTGGACCCATGGCTGCACCGCCACCGGGCGGCCACGGAGAGCAGCGCCCTACCGGTAGTTTGTTGCCTTGAGAAGAATGACACCTGGCGGGTGTTACCGGTGAGCAATTACGTCGGTATCCACGGCATCAGCCACCACCTGACACACCACTAAACCCGACTCAACAGACTACCGGTACAGCAGTGAGCAAGAAGATTGAACCTCCGGAATGGCAGGGGCCGGGCTGCGGCCCGCAGGCAGGCACGGAGACCTGCCCCTACGCGGCTCAAGGGCGGTACCCACCGCTGTGCGTCGGTCAAAGGTCGCCCGACGCTCCGCGCCCGTGGTCAGGAATGTCCGCGCCACTACGCGGGCACGGCAATCTTTACAGACCTGGTATCAGAACCCCACCGCCCCAGGGAGATGGTTCACGCCGAGCAGCTTCCCCGAGGGCGAGAGATGCACGCCCACAACGTCAATCCGGCAGTCGGGCAGCTCGCTATCGGGATAGTGTTCCGCCAGCCAACGCTCGCCGAGCGCGAGAAGCCGGGCCTGTTTCGCGGGCGTCACCGATTCCTCCGGCGTGCCGGACGCCCGGCCACGGCGAGTGCGCACCTCGACGAAGACGAGCGTGCCAGCATCGCGCATGATGAGGTCGATCTCCCCACCCCGGCAGCGCCAGTTGCTTTCCACCAACTCGTAGCCGAGCGCCTCCAGGCGCGAAAGCGCGAGCCGTTCCCCGGCGTCGCCGAGTCCGCGAGTGCTGTTCACTCTTCGCTCCGCTGCCGCTTTTCCTGACGCATGGGGGCGAAGGAGCGACGGTGCAGCGCGCACGGCCCGTGCAGGCGCAGCGCGTGACGATGGTGCGGCGTGCCGTACCCCTTGTTACGCTCGAAACCGTAGTGCGGCAGCGCCGTCGCAGTCGAACACATTTGCCGGTCGCGCGCCACCTTCGCCAGGATCGAGGCTGCCGCGATGGAGAGGCTCTGCGCGTCACCGTGCACCAGTGCGAGCTGCGGCAGATCCGACTCCGGCAAGCGGAACGCATCAAGCAGCAGGTAGTCGACGCCGCGTAATCCATCGAGCGCGCGCCGCCAGGCGAGTCGCGTCGCCGGGGCGATGCCGAGCCGATCGATCTCCTCGTTCGATGCCGCCCCGATCCCGGCGTAGCGCGCGTGGGCCAGGATCACCCCGAACGCCCGCTCGCGCGCGGAGGGGGTCAGCTTCTTGGAGTCGTCCACGCAGCCGAGGAGATCCTCAAGCGAGTGCGAGTCATCCGAAAGCACGACGGCGCCCGCGTACACCGACCCAGCCCACGCGCCACGGCCCGCCTCGTCCACGCCCGCAACACAGCGATAGCCCGCGTCCCAAAGCTGGATCTCATACGATATGTTTGGCGCCGCCGCCCTGGCCATCCGTTCCATCACCCGATAAGGATACATCGCGACGGTCACGGGCACCAACTCCCGGAACGGGGAACCTGCGGCCGTGCGCCACCTGTGGATTGTTCCGGCATTTGGTGTTTGACGCCGGGCAGTGTAGAATCTCACGCAACAGCAGCGGGGAGGTGTGTGTGCGGCGAGTAACAGGCTGGCTCCGGCGTGAGCCCAACAACCGGGGTGGCGTCTTTCTCCTTGCCTTCAGCGCGTTCTTTCTGTGGCGAGTGTTCGCGACGGACGCCTCGGGCCTGCGGCTCACATTCTACGCCCTGATCGCCTTCGGCTGCGTTGTGGGCAGCGCGGCGGAGCTGCTGCCCACTGGGCAGCGCCAGCTGACGACAGGTCTGCGCCTGGTTTACCTCGTGTGCGTGATCGCCGCCCTGATACTGATCGTGGTCGGCTACCTGGCGGGGGCATAGCTGCTCTGATGACGGACAGACAAAAGGGCCGCACCTCGCGATGCGGCCCCAATAAATCGGTGACAAGTGAGCGTTAGACGCGGCGCTCCTTGAGGCGGGCGGCCTTCCCGCGCAGGTTGCGCAGGTAGTACAGCTTCGCGCGCCGCACCTTCGCCCGGCGCATTACCTCGATCCGCTCCAGTCGCGGCGAGTTCAGCAGGAACCGGCGCTCCACACCAATGTTATGCGCCGCGATGCGTCGGACAGTGAAGTTCTCCTGTATACCGCCACCGCGGCGGCTGAGCACGACCCCCTCAAAGACCTGCGTCCGCTCTCGTGTACCCTCGACGACGCGCGCGTGTACGCGCACGGTATCTCCGGCGCCGAAATCCGGCACATCGGTCCGTAGCTGCGGCGCGGCCAACTCCGCCATTAGTTGCTGAGACATCCTCTGCCTTACCTCTCCCACGAATAGCCCGGTCGAGCACGAGCGATAATATGACGCCCAAACCGACGCACGGGCGCTATTTTAGCCGTCAGCCCGCCGCCCTGTCAAACCAAACATACACCGTTCAGAATGACACAGTCGGACCCGCGCCCGCATATTGTCTGACACCCGCCGGTTTCGGACGCGCACCGCGCGACTGGGCACCCTCGGCGGCGGCAGGGGACGGTCCTACGAACTGGGATCTCGGCTCAACCCCTTGAGCGTGAGCGCTTGCTGGAGGTGGTTCGTGTCGTGGTCGTGCGCCAGCTCCGCGAGGCTTACGGGCGTCATGGGTCCTCGCTCTGGATGTTGGCCAGTGCGGACCTCTTCCGCCGGTCCCAGCCCGCGCAGCAACGCCACCATTTGCTCCCGAAGCGCCTTCCACTCCGAGAGCGCGTCGCCAATGGGCATCGTGCCTGCACTGGAGTTCGCCGCTACCGCCTGCTCATCGAAGGTCGGCACGGTGGGGTTATCTTCCGAGAGGATGAGCGACAGCCGATCAAGAAACGCCGCGCGCTCGGTGTCGCGCATGTGTCCGGCAAGCTCCTTGAGGTTCCAGCCATCGTCCGGCGGGCGCTTCACCAGTTCGCTGTCGCTCAGTTCATCCACCTCTGCCGCGAACCGGTCCGGCGCCTCCTCCAGATTCTGCAACAACTGATCATCCACGTGTGTGCCTCCGTTCTGATTCGATCGTTGTTCCGCTTCCTGCATAACCTCTGCCGCGGGCTACAAG
>JACDAU010000019.1 GCA_013695265.1 Chloroflexia bacterium | reverse complement strand
CTCAACTCCTGTGCCGGGCCAGCGCGACCGTCGTCCTGAGCAGCTTCCCGTGTCGGGCAACAGCCCCGCCCCGCGTTGATACCCCGCCCGCCGCTCTGTTATACTGCGCTCCGGCCCTGGTCTCGGTGGACACACGTGCTCGCGGGCCGGTGAGGAACGCTACAACCTTGGATAACGACGCCCTGCGAGGCCGCCGCTCAACCCCGTCAAGGGGCGCTGCGGACCTCCACATGCACAGCTCCTTCGGCGATGGCCTCAACTCCGTCCCCGAGATACTGGAATGGGTCGAGTATCGCACGAACCTCGACGTGATCAGCATCACCGACCACGACGATACCCGCGCCTCGCTGGAGGCCCGCGAACTCGCCGCGCGGCGAGGCTACCGGTTTCAGATCATCCCCGGCGCGGAGGTCACCACTCGCCGTGGCCACTTGCTCGTGTACGGCCTTGAGGAGCCGCCCCTCCCGTACCGTACGCCGGAACAGACCGCGCACGACGTTGCCGAGCGCGGCGGGTGGTGCGTCGCCCCCCACCCGATGAGCCCGATGACCCTCAGCCTGCGCGATCCCGGGATCCGCGCGCTGTGCGATGCGGGCGTGCTGCTCGGCGTGGAGCTTATCAACTCCAGCCCCGCCGGCCGCCTCGGCGCGGACCTCGCCCGGCGGCACAACGACGCCCACTACGGCGTCGCGGAAACCGGCGGCAGCGACGCGCACAAGCGCCACTTGATCGGCTCAGCGTACACCGGGTTCTTTGGTCGCAGTCCCGATGACTTGCTCGCATCCCTCCAAACATGCCGAACTACCGCAGAGGGACGCTACTGGACCGCGCGCGAGTGTGCCTCCGGCGCGGCGCGGGTGATGGGCCGGGCGTACTTCGTGCTTCCTGCCCGGCAGATCTCCCGCTACATCGAGCGTCGCGGCGCTCGGTCGGCGCGATGAGGATCGCGCTCGTATCCGCGTACGACTTCGCCACCCACGGCGGGGTCAAACAGCACATCGAGCACCTTAGCCGGGAATACCGGCGCATCGGCCACGAGGTGGACGTGATCGCCCCCCTCTCCGGCATGACCGGCGACATCGAGATAGACGGCTTCCACGGCGTCGGCGGCGTCGTGCCGCTCCATGTCAACGGCTCGGTTGCCCGCCTTAGTTTCTCGCTGAACCTGCGCAGCCGCATCAAGAACCTCCTCGCGCGCAAGGATTTCGACATCATCCACTGCCACGAGCCGCTGATGCCGGTCCTGCCGCTCGTCGTGCTCAACTACTCGCGCTCCGTGAACATCGGCACCTTCCACGCGTACTCAGAGACCAGCTTCCAGTACTTCTACTGGCGGCCCGTGCTCCAGCGCTTCTTCACCCGGCTCGATGGCCTGGTCGCGGTGTCGGAGCCGGCGCGCGAGTACGCCTCACAGTACTTCGAGGGGGAGTACCGCATCATCCCGAACGGCGTGGACATCAGCGCCTTTACCACCCCGGCCCTGCCCATCCCCGAGCTGATGGATGGACGCACGAACATCCTCTTTCTCGGGCGCTTCGAAGAGGAGCGCAAAGGCTTCAAGTATCTGCTCAAGGCGCTACCCTGGTTGAAGCAGGCATACCCTGATGTCCGACTCGTCGTCCTGGGGCACGGCGACCCCGCGAAGTTCCGCGGGCGGGTACGCAAATACGGCATCTCCCGCAACGTCCACTACGTCGGCGCGGTCTCCGACGCGGACCGCGTGCGCTACATGCGGAGCTGCCAGTTCCTCGTCGCCCCCAGCATCCAGGGTGAGAGCCAGGGACTCGTCCTCCTCGAAGCGATGGCCGCCGGCCTGCCGGTGATCGCGGGGAACATCCCCGGCTATGCCAGCATCCTCACGAGCGAGCGCGAGGGACTCCTTGTCGCGCCGGAGAGCGAGCACGCCCTCGCCATCGCGATGGTCCATCTCCTCGCCGACGGTGAGAAGCGGGCCCGGATGGGATTCAACGGCGCGAGCAAGGCGCAGGAGCACTCCTGGCCAAAGGTCGCCACCAGCCTCCTGGAACTCTACACCGAGACGTACGAGCGCAAGGTGTGGCGCTCCCGTGACGGTGGCCGCAGCCAACGGCGCGTAGTTCTGCGGAAAGCCGGACGTGCTTAGCAGCATCTTCGGACCCCTGATCCGAGGCTACACCCTGCGCCTCGGCAAGGTTCTGTACCGCACGGGCATTTCGCCGAACGCGGTTACCGTCACCGGCCTGTTCCTGAACGCGCTCGTCGCGCTCGTACTCGCCGGCGGCTACTACACCACCGGGGGAATCTGCGTCTGGCTCGCGGGCAGTTTCGACATGCTCGACGGCGCAATCGCCCGTGCCGGCAACAAGGTCACCCGCTTTGGCAGCTTCCTCGATTCCACCCTCGACCGCTACTCCGAGGCGGTGCTGCTCCTCGGGCTATTGTGGCATTTCCTGCAGACTGGGAACGACACCGCCGCGATGCTCACGTACATCACGTTCGTCGGCTCGATCATGATCAGCTACACTCGCGCGCGCTCCGAGGCGCTCGGTGTCAGGAACGAGACCGGGCTGTTCGCGCGCACTGAGCGCGTGGTCATCCTCGGCGCGCTGCTCATTATCCGGCAGCCCGTGCTCGCGCTCTGGATCCTCGCCATCGGCACGAACCTCACCGCCGCCCAGCGCGTCTACCACGTCTACCGCGCCCCCGGCTCCTCGTAGCGACCGCACTGCGTGGCGGTGGCAACCCATCCCGTAGGGCGCAGATCTCCGTGCCTGCCTATTCGCATCGATTGAGCACGGGGGACAACCCAGAACCGGTACTTGATCCGCTCAAGAGTCCGGTATCCAACCCTCGATCATGCCGTGAGACCGGCCAGTCAATGATTGGCCGACGAATGCCTTAAGGTGATGCGCTTGGGCAGGTCTCCGTGCCTGTCCGGCCCTTTGTGCTACAGTAGCCGTACAGGAAAGGAGCCTCACCCTCGTGCTCGATCAAACCGTCCGCGCCTTTCTCGACGAAGTGCGCTTCGCCGCCGTCGCCACCATCAACCCCGACGGCAGCCCACAACAGACCGTGCTCTGGTACGAGTTGCAGGGCGACGAAATCATGATGAACACGGCGCGCGGCAGAGTGAAGGACCGCAACCTGCGCCGCGACCCGCGCTCCTCCTTTTGCCTGGAGGACGGCTACCGCTACCTCACCCTCACAGGCACCTGCGCGCTCGTTGACGACCAGGAAACCGCCCAGGCAGACATTCGGCGCCTCGCGATTCGGTATCACGGCCCCGAACAGGGCGAACAGATGAGCCGCGATCAGTTCCAGCAGCAGGAGCGCGTCACGATACGCCTGCGCATCGAGCGCGTCAGCGCCCACGGCTTCTAAGGAGGCGGCAGGACGGTGATCGCAACCCTTGCTGGCGGCGTCGGCGGCGCGAAGCTCGCCCACGGCCTCGCCGGGTGTCTCGCGCCCGAGGATCTCTCCGTCGTCGTCAACACCGCGGACGACTTCGAGATCTACGGCCTCCGGGTCTGCCCCGACCTTGACACCGTCATGTACACCCTCGCGGGCATCGCGAACCCCGCCACCGGCTGGGGCGTCGCGGGCGACTCGTTCTTTGCCCTCGAAATGCTCCGCGCCTACGGCGAGGACACGTGGTTCCAGATCGGCGACAAGGACTTCGCCACGGACATCCTTCGCACCCGGATGCTCGCGGAGGGCCATACTCTAACCGAAGCCACCCGCGCCCTCTGCGTCGGCGTCGGAGTCGCGCCCGCGCTTCTGCCAATGTGCGACCAGCCCGTTGCCACGATGATTCAAACCGTCGACGGCGAGCTCGACTTCCAGGAGTACTTCGTCCGGCAACATCACGAGCCCACCGTTACCGACGTGCGCTACCGCGATATCGAGGCTGCCCGGCCGACCAAGCCGGTGCTCGCCGCGCTCGCCGCGGCAGAGGCAATCGTCTTCTGTCCATCGAACCCCATCGTCAGTATCCGACCCATCCTCGCCGTGCCGGGCATGCTCGACGCGCTCCGCGCCAGCGCCGCGCCGAAGGTCGCCGTGAGCCCTATCGTTGCGGGCTCCGCACTGCGCGGACCGGCGGACCGCATGCTGGAGTCCCTCGGGCACGAGGTCTCCGCCCACGGCATCGCGGAACTGTACGCGGGCCTCGTTCAGGGTCTGGTCATCGACGAGGCCGATGCAGCGCTCGCTGCCCCGATCCGTTCGCTTGGCATGGAGGTGCTCGTCACCCCGACCGTGATGCGCAACGACGCCGACCGCCAGACACTCGCGGGCGCGGTCCTCGGGTTCGCCGCATCCCTGCGGGAGAACGCCCGATGAGCATCGCCGCGATCGTCCCGGTAAAGCGGCTCTCTGACGCGAAGGGCCGATTGAGCGCCGTGCTCACTCCCTCGGAGCGCGAGGAAGTGACGCTGTGCATGCTCGGCGGCGTGCTCCGCGCCCTCGACCACTCCGACGCCGTCCACACCGTGTATGTCGTCACCCCCGACGACCGTGTCGCCGAGCGCGCCCGCGAGCGCGGCGCCATCCCCGTGCGCGACGACGGACACGACCTCAACGTGGCACTGCGCCTCGCTACCGACGTCGCCGTTCGCGATGGCGCACACGCCTGCCTCATCGTCTTTGGAGACCTGCTGCTCCTCACCGCCAATGAGGTCGCCGAGATGGTTGCATGCGCGCAGCGAGCGAACGCGTGCGTCATAGCCCCTGCCCGCTCTGATACCGGCACGAACGCCCTCTATCTGAACTCTCCCATCGTGCTGCCGTTCCTGTTCGGCGCGGAAAGCTTCCTGCGCTATGTGGAGACCGCCAGGGAACATGGCGTCCCCCTTGAGATCTACCGTTCGGTGGGCACCGGGTACGACCTCGACCGGCCCACCGATCTGGACGAGATCCGCGACTCCCCCGAGCACACCGAGTTCAGGGCGCCGCTGAAGCGGGCGCTGGAAGCGGCGTGCCGCGAATGATGGGTACAGACCACACGGGCGCCGTAAACATCATCCCCGTCCCCGGCATCCCCGAACTTCGCACAGGCGACGACCTCGCCGCGCTCATCCTTGACGCCTGCGGCGCTGCCGAACTGCAACTGCAACCCGGCGATGTCCTCGTCGTCACCCACAAAGTCGTCAGCAAGGCCGAGGGATGCATCGTGGACCTGAAGGATATTACGCCCTCCGACCTCGCCACCCGCTTCGCGCAGAGCAGCGGCAAGGATCCCCGCCACGTCGAGGTCGTGCTACGGGAGAGCACGCGCATCGTGCGGATGGACCGGGGCATCCTCATCACCCAGACCCACCATGGCTTCGTGTGCGCGAACGCCGGCGTGGATGCTTCAAACGTTCCTGGCGAGGACACTGTCTGTCTCCTGCCCGAGGATCCCGACGCCTCCGCCCGCGCCCTCCGCGAGCGCATCCGGGAGAGCACGGGCGTGGACCTCGCGGTCATCATCACCGATTCGTTTGGGCGGGCGTGGCGGTGGGGGATCACGAACGTCGCGATCGGCGTCTCCGGAATGTCGCCCCTTGCCGACTACCGGGGAGAGCCGGACCAGTGGGGCCGCGAGATGGCCGCCTCAATCATCGCTGTGGCCGACGAGCTCGCCGCGGCCTCCGAGCTGGTAATGGGCAAAACCGACGCCCGCCCGGTCGCCCTCA
>JACDAU010000181.1 GCA_013695265.1 Chloroflexia bacterium | reverse complement strand
ACCGTATGGGAGGGTGTTCGCGAGCCGCTCCTACCTGCCCTTGTGGGTCGGGCAGCTCATCTCCAATCTTGGCGATACCATCCACTATGTCGCGCTGGTCGTGCTCGTGTACCGGGTCAGCGGCTCCGGTCTGGCCGTCTCCGCCGCGGTGGCGTTCGAGATCGTGCCCATCCTGCTGCTCGGCCCGGTAGCCGGCGTGGTCATCGACCGCCTTCCGCGCAAGGCGGTGCTTATAGGCTCGGACCTGGCGCGCGCGGCGCTCGTGCTGGCGCTCGCGTTCACCCGCGAGCTGTGGCTGATCTACGCGCTGACATTTCTGCTCGCGTCGGCGGGCATCTTCTTCAACCCGGCGGCGCAGGCGACGATCCCGGCGATCGTGGACAAGGAGGCGCTGGTCGCGGCCAACAGCGTGGGGTGGCTGACGGGCAGGCTCGTGCAGCTGATCGCCTCCGCGGTCGGGGGCGGGCTGGTGGCCTGGCTCGGGACCACCCCGGCCTTCCTGTTCAACGCGGCCACCTTCGCCTTGTCTGCGCTGGCTATCAGTACGATGCATATCCCGCCGCATGCCGGGGAGCTCTCGGCGCAGAGCAAGCGCGGCCTCGGCTCGTACTTCGGCGACGCCCTGGAGGGGTTGCGCTACGCCCGGCGCGATCCCTTCATCTCGCGGCTGCTGCCCGTGCAGGCCCTTGCCGCGCTCTCGGTGGGCGCGACCTCCGCGCTGCTCGTCGTGCTCGCCGAGCAGCACCTGGGGCTCCCTCCCGCCGGGTTCGCCTGGCTGCTGGGAGCCATCGCGGTGGGAGGCATCATAGGGTCCGCGACGCTCGGCGCGCTGCTGCGGGAGCCGGGGGATACGCGCCTGCTCTTCGTGCCCTACGTCGTGCGCGGCGTCGGCGACGTGCTCATCGCGGTGTTCACGCCCCTGCCGGTGGCGCTGCTGCTGATGTTCGTCTACGGGACAATGACCTCCACCGGGGCGGTGGCGTACGCCGCGCTCATGCAGACGCGGGTGCCGGAGGGCGTGCGGGGTCGCGTGTACACGACCGTAGACGTGACATGGCAGCTGATGCGGCTCACGAGCCTGGCAGTGGGGGGCGCGCTGGTGGACACGGTTGGTGTACGGGGAGTGTACTACGCGGGCGGCGCCCTGCTGGTGGCCGCGGGCCTCCTGGGGCTCCGGCTGCTAGGCAGCGATGTCGCCGGACCGAGGAGTGCCACTTACCACTCGAAAACGGGTACCAGCTAAAACCCAAAGTCACAGATGAACGGGAGGTGTGGGAGGAACCGTGGTGTAGTCCCCGGGCGCGTGGAGGGAGCGCGGCAGGCGAGCCAAGCGCGAGATGCTGACGGTCTATCTCGCCCAGAAGGATGCTCGGGTTCCCTGGTACGCCCGCGCGCTCGCCCTCGGCCTGGTCGCCTACGCCTTCAGCCCGATAGATCCCATACCCGACTTCATCCCGGTCCTGGGTTACCTCGATGAGCTCGTCGTCCTCCCCCTGGGTGTCGTCGCACTCCGGCGCCTCATCCCCGATGGGGTCCTCGACGAGTATCGCGAGAGGGTCGTTGCCGGTGCGCGCCTGAGCCAGCGCGAGCGGCGCTCGTTCGCTGCTGTCGTCATCGCCGCATGGCTACTCATCGCTGTGCTGCTAGCAGGGTGGGTCTGGAGGTTCCTGGGTTGAGTGTCAAGTGCGTGTCGCGACAGGAGGAGGTATCCTGACCATGTCCCTCCAGATGGTTCCCGTCATCTCTCCCACAAGGCACTTGCAACGCCCCATCGAGGATCCGCTGCTCGCATACCTAGGCAGCCTCTCGCCCCGCAGCCGCGTGACGGTGGAGGAGCGCCTACACGCCGTAGCGAAGTTGATGCAGGTCCCGTATGAGGATGTCGTCTGGCACCAACTGCACGCTCACCACGTCGAGTGGATCCGTCAGGCGCTTACAGAGCGGGGCGTCGCCCCGTCGACAGGGAACGTGACACTCTCCGCGCTCAAGGGCATCGCCAGGGGAGCACGAGCGTCAGGCTTGAGGCGTCCCGTCTGAACTGTTCCCAACTCCACCCCCATTCGGTCAAACCGTTTTCCAAACTCGCCTCCGAAAAGCACCCAACCAAACCATCTCAACTCCCACTTAACATGCAGAGACTGTTTTCACCGGGGCTGGTTCGTTCAGCAGTGGGCTGCTGGCGCGGTCGATCTCCTGGCTCCGTCTTGGAACGGTTTCGGACCTCTCAGCCTTGCGCCCTGTTGCGGCCCATTCATCCGCCTTGTAGAATAACACGGACGCCCGCGCCGATGGGGAGTGGTCGCGGGCACGGGAGCGACATACAGTTCAGGAGCGCCAGGCCTCTCGCTGGAGGTGCGAGAGGTGAC
>JACDAU010000168.1 GCA_013695265.1 Chloroflexia bacterium | reverse complement strand
CCCTTGGTCTGGCCGTATCCGACGGCTGGGCGACGCGCAGCTCAGTTTGCCCTTCCTGCGCGAAACAGTGCGTCGCACTCCTGCTTCACAGCGGTGAGCAAGAAGTTTGAACCTCCGGAATGGCAGGGGGCTGCGGCCTGCGGGCAGGCACGGAGACGTGCCCCTCCCGGCTCAAGGGTGGCGCCCACCGCTGTAACGGTAGTCTGTTGAACCTGGTCAAGGGGCCGAAAATAACAACTGCACGGCCGCTACATGCCGCGCCGTTGCTCGCGGTTCGGTCGCATCGAGCGGTCCGGCTGGATACACAGTACCCGCATCAACAAACTACCGATAGGGCGCGTGCTGAAAGGATGGACGCGAAACTTTGAGTGCCGACTACATCTCGGGTGAAACCGCGCGCCGCTTTCTTCTTGGCAGTCAGGGCTTATGGCCGGGCAGACGCTGGCGTGGCAAGGAGGGCGCCGCCGAGGCGATACACTGTCTCGCCTCTGTGCAGATGGACCCGATGACCGTGGTTGCCCGCAGCCACGACCTGGTGCTCTGGAGCCGGGTCGTGGGTTATGCACCGTCCCACCTTGACGAGCTGCTCTACACGGACCGGAGTTGCTTCGATTATGGTGGCCACCTCGACGTCTACCCGATAGTGGATTTGCCGTACTGGTCGCTGCACAAAAAACGTCGCCGAACTGATGCGCGGCAAGTCGCGTTCGTCGCGGAGCACCACGTGTTGCTCGAGCAGGTTCGCGCCGAGGTTCGCGATCGCGGGCCGATTGCAAGTCGCGATCTCGTTGGCAGCAAACAGGTGACGAGCTACCGTGGGCGAAAGGACACGAGCCTCGCGCTGTACCACCTCTGGCTCACCGGCGAATTGATGACACACAGCCGTCGCGGGTTCGAGCGGCTTTATGACCTGCGCGAGCGCGTCGCCCCGCCGGAACTTCTGCGAGAGCCTTCCGAGCAGGAGGTAGAACACCACTTTGCCGCCAAAACCCTCCGTTACCTGCGGCTGGCGACGCTGCGATCGTGGGCTGGAGGTTACGGCGGTGCCCTTCATCGCCGAGTGGACCGCACGGAAGCCCGCGGACGGATGGCTCAGATGGTCGCCGAGGGGGAGGCTGCGGAGGTGCGCATTGCCGATCAGAAAGAAAGCTATTATCTGCCCGGTGCCGACGTGCCGCTATTGCAAGCGGTGGAGGCTGGCATTGTGCCGGACTCCTGGCAACCACTCGGGCGCACGACACGAGAAGAGGTAAACCTGCTCTCACCTCTTGATAACCTCCTCGGGCGCACAAGAACCCAACTGCTCTTCGACTTCGAGTATCTCTGGGAAGTGTACAAGCCGGTCGAGCGGCGACGATGGGGTGCGTTTACCATGCCGATCCTTTACGGTGACAGACTGGTCGGGCGGCTCGACCCGAAGCTGGACCGCAAAACCAACACGTTGCGAATCAATGGACTCTGGCTGGAAGACGAGTCGATCGCACATGACGATGGGTTTGTCCAAGCCCTCGCCTGTGGCCTGGCCGGTTTCGTGGTGTTTCACAATGCTAGTGAGCTTGACCTCGCGGCCGTACTGCCCGCCCGGCTCCGCGCCTACCTGCGCTCGACGGTCGTGGTTGGATAGCATATTCAAACGAAACCAGTCCCGCTGCTATCACCAACGAGGATTTGGCCCATAATAGGGAATAATTGGGTCTCTCCGTGTGATTACACCATGCAGGAAGTGCTTCCGATATGGAGTATCTCACAACCAGCACCGTCATTCGATACAGGAGGTAATTAATGCCCAAGGTAGATACCCTGTCGCCAGGTGCCGTCAAGCTCTTGCAGGAGCCGCAGCTCGCGCACCTCACCACGCTCATGGCTGATGGCTCGCCACAGACCACCCCCGTCTGGGTGGATGTTGAGCCCGATGGTGGTCATGTGCTCGTCAACACCGCCGACACGAGGCTCAAGACGGGAAACGTCGAGCGGGATCCACGGGTCTCGATTGCCGTCGTGGATAAGGGCAACGACTGGCGGTTCGCTCTAGTTCGTGGCAACGTGGTCGAGTTGCGGCACGATGGTGCGGACGAGCATATCGACAAACTGGCGATGAAGTACTTGGGACAGGAGACGTACCCGTTCCGAAACGCTGCAGAGGCACGCGTCATTATCCGAATAAAGCCGCACCACGTTCTGGAGCAGGGCACTGACAGCTAGCCACAGAAAGCAGATTTCACGGGACCGAGAGTGCAGGCACGTGTTCGATGGGGTTCCTCGTTAATCACAATACAAGGCTGTCCGTTGCAACCTGCGCTGTAGCCACCGTAGCTTTGTTCTATCCGATGCTTGACGACACGCGCCTGTGACGCTACACTATCGGCTATGAAGCAGTCTGAGGTATGCCACAAGTACACATGGTTTACGTGCCGGCCCGCCCCCCGACGGGGTTGGCTGGTCGTTCGTGGGCTGACCAACTAGCCACAGACACCAGGCAAACAAGTCGCGGGGAAGCAGGGGCAAGGGCCTCTGCTTTTTTGTGTCTGTGGAGACAGCAGTATAGACAGCAAGAACGGGGAGGTTTGAGCCATGGAAGCCAGCATGCATGCGATGATGGTGATGATGCAGCCGGGGACTTCCCGAACCGATATCGAAGAGATTCGGAGCCAGGCGCTTGATGCGGCGCTTGATGCGGATGTGATTGTCGGCAACGGCCAGTCGATCATCGTAGTCACGGGGGCGCTGGATCCCGGCTTCGTTGAGCTGCTGCATACCCTTGCTGGGGTCGAAGAAGTGGTACACCGAGGGAACAGCCTACCACCGGACACGAGTGACCTGCGTGTCGAGAGCATCCGGCCACTCCTTCCACCCGCAGTACTTCTCGAGGATCTACCACTCACGCACGCTGGTGCGGTGTCTGTTAGCCGCTCTCGCGAGGACATCGTGCGGATACTAAGTGGTGAAGACGACCGGTTGATCGTCGTCGTCGGCCCATGCTCGATTCACGATCCCGCCGCTGCGCTCGATTACGGACGGAAACTCAAGACGCTCTCAGACGAACTTACACCCGATCTCTGCATAGTAATGCGCGCATATTTCGAGAAGCCCCGCACCACCGTCGGGTGGAAAGGACTCATCAACGACCCGCATCTCGACAACAGTTTTGCCGTGAATGATGGCCTTCAAATGACGCGTGCGCTGCTGCTGGAACTGATCGCCCTGGGCCTGCCCGTGGGATGTGAGTTCCTCGATCCGATCTTGCCGCAGTTCTTCGCGGACCTGGTCACCTGGGGTGCCATTGGCGCGCGCACCACCGAGAGTCAGGTGCATCGCCACCTGGCGTCGGGGCTCTCGATGCCCGTCGGCTTCAAGAACGGCACCGGCGGAAGCGTCCAAATCGCCATAGATGGTGTACGTGCAGCCGCCAGTCCGCACAGTTTTCTGGGCGTGACGGAGCAGGGGATCGCGGCTGTCGTCAGTACGCGTGGCAATCCGGACTGCCACGTTATTCTCAGGGGAAGTTCGACGGGGCCAAACTACGGGGAGAGGCATGTGCGTCAGACGTTGGAGATGCTACGCGATTGTGCCCTGCCAGCGCACGTCATGATCGACACCAGCCACGGGAACAGTGGCAAGGACTTCCGGCAGCAGCCGATAGCGGCGGGCGAGGTCGGATCGCAGGTAGCAGCGGGCGAGGCGGGCATCGTGGGCTTCCTGATGGAGAGCTTTCTTGAGGACGGCGCACAGGAACTTCGACCTGGACAGAATCTTGTGTACGGGCAAAGCATTACCGACGGTTGTATGGGGTGGGAGATGACCGTTCCAGTCCTTCACCGCCTGGCGGAGGTGGTGCGTGCGCGCCGATCCGGCGCTGCTGCGTCGGCCAGCGTCCGTAATGGCGCCACGCGACACTCCGGAGCGCACAAAGCGTAAGCTGCGTTGAGATCTGCCAACCCACGCTCGGCCGTGTACCAGGTGATTCCGCGTCGTCTCACTGCCGCCACGCAGTACGTCGTTTGGCGGACGTTATGCTTCCGCACGGCATAGTACACTGCAAGTGACGGTCCCGGACGTAGTCCAGGCCGACACTGGCGCGTTATTAGCGGCTAGCAACTGTTGGTGACAAGGGGGAATCGTGCTTCGAGCAAACAGGCGCGAAAAATACATGGTCGTCCAGCCGAACCCTGCAAATGGGCACGCGATTTATCAGCCGATTATTGTCGCGCGGGAGCTGGAAAAGGTTTATGATACGATTAGGGCATGGGTTCACGCCCATCGGGGCGTGTACTTGGAGTTCAAGCGGGGTGACAT
>JACDAU010000158.1 GCA_013695265.1 Chloroflexia bacterium | reverse complement strand
GGACGGCACGTGTGCTCCTCTTTTCTGCACCTATGCACATACCCGGTATGATACGCGATACGACCTGGCAGGGGGCGGACGGGAGTGGCAGGTTATACGGGTTGCCGGGGGCGGTAACTGCATCACTATCGATAGGTCAGGGGCGGGGGGTGTGCGCCGGTATGGGGGGATTCTCGGATCAGGCGACAGGCAGGGCAGTGCGCCAGTCGGCCCACGCGCCTCGGATCCGCCCATCCTCGATCAGGAACACGGTCGCGCCAACGATCTCGCCGGTGTGGGGCGCCGCACGGTATCCGTCAGTGTGGATTGTCCAGATGGCGTCCACTTCCTGCCCCCGGTTGACGATCAGGCGGTCGAGCGTGACGTGCAAGTGGGGCAGATCGGCACAGAGCTGAATCACGAGCTGCTTGAACTCCTCCCTGCTGCCGGCCCGCATCGTACTCAGGTTGCCATGCAGGCAGCAATCCGCGGCAAAGAGCTCGTCGATGAGTTCGAGTCTCCGGTCGTTCACCACGGTATCGCAAAACGTGCGCACCAACTCCTCTGCCGACATCGAATCCTGCTCCTCACAGACAACGAATGCGGGGATTGTCCCTTCCCTTATGCCTTGCCTGTCTCTCAGGATAACGCCGGAAGGTAACAAGTGGGTGAATCAATGGAGGAGGTTTGGTAACGATTCTATGGGGATCCGGGCGAGAGAGTCGATTCGCCGTTCGCTTGGGGCCGGAAGAACTGTTCTCGCCGGTTAGCCGCCGCCATCAGCGGTGCGCGATCGGCAGCTCGAGGCGGAAGGTGCTGCCCTCGCCCATGCGGGATGCCATGGTCAACGACCCTCCCTGGTGCTCGGCTATCAACCGGCCGATGTGCAACCCCAACCCCAGCCCTTGCTCGCCGGAGACGTTCGTCGCACGGAAGTATGGGTCGAAGACACGACCCTGCTCCGGCTCCGGGACGCCCACGCCGTCGTCCTTCACCTCTATCCTGACCCGACCGTCCGTGCGATCGATGCTTACTTCTACCGTCCGGGACTCACCTGAGTATTTCACGGCGTTGCTCAGAAGGTTGGTGACAACCTGAAGCGTGCGGGCGCGGTCGGCCCGGACCCACACATCCGGCGCCCGCTCGTCCAGCCGGATCTCGAAGCCGGGACTGGTCAGCGCCAGATCACGGATGATCTCGCCCAGCGCCGGGGCCAGCTCAAAGGGGGAGCTATCGAGCTCCAGCCGCCCACTCTCGATGAGGGATACATCTCGTAAATCATCGATAAGGCGCGCGATGCGGCTCATCTGGCTGATGATCACGTCGAGCGCCCTGATGGTATCGAGGTCGCCCTTCGCCTTCGCTCTTCTGCGAAGGAGCTCCGCGTACCCCTTGGCCGAAGTCACGGGCGTCAGGACTTCGTGGGCGGTTATCGAGAGGAACCGGTCCCGCAGCTCCAGCGCGCGCTCAAGGCGGACGAGGAGTTGGGATCTCTCCTCTTCCGCCCGCTCGCGCTCGGTGATGTCGACGGAAACGCCCACTATCCCAATGGGTCGGCGTGCCGCGTCGTATACCAGGGAATCGGTGACAAACGCGGGAAAATTGGAACCATCCTTGCGCATCGCTATGAACTCACCCTCCCACGACCGTCCGGCCCGCAGTTGCGCCAAAATCTCGTCGGCCATGCTTGCCTCAGCGGGGCCGACCGTCAGCTCCCGTACGTCGCGCCCCAACACCTCCTCGCGCGGCCACCCGTAGATCGCCTCGGCGTGCCCGTTCCAGTGCTTGACCGTACCGTCCAGGTCCGTGGCAATCACTGCGGCCGCGACCTGCTGGAGTAACTGCGCCTGGAACAGTACCTGCTCCTCGGCCTGCTTGCGCTCGGTGATGTCGCGCGATACCGCGATGATCTCCTCAACCTCGCCCGTATCCGGCGCACGTACAGCGCGACTGGTGGTCTCGAACCAGACGTACGCGCCGTCCTTTCGCCGCAGCCGGTAGCTGACGGTGTCCGTATCGGGCCGTTCCAGTATGGCCGAGTGCGTTCCAGTTATCTGTTCGACGTCGTTGGGATGGAAGAACTGGTATGCCGAGAGCCCAACAAGTTCATCAGCCTCGTAACCCGTGAGTGCGCAGCAAGCCGGCGAGACATAAAGGTACGTCCCATCGGGTGTGTGTTGGGAGATCATGTCGGTAGAGTACTCAGATATGAGCCGGTAGTGTCGCTCGCTCTGCTCGAGGGCACGGCGGGTGAGCACCTGTTCCGTCACGTGGTGTGCCTCGACGTAGATGCCGTTCACCGCTCCCCCTTCGTCCCGCATTGGGGCGAAAACGAAGTCGAAGTATCCGGCCGGGAAGCCGGATACCTGGAAGCGTATCTCGCGGCCATACTGCGGCCTTCCCGTCTTGTAGACGGCGTCGAGGAACGCGCTAAAGCCTTGCTCATCGACGTCAGGAATAACATCTCTGACCGTGCGTCCTACGAACTCAACACCCGGCAGAATGGCTTGATAGGCAGCGTTCACCGCCTCGTACCGGTAGTCCGGTCCGCGCAGGATGCACAGAGCGGACAGCGAGGCGGAGAACGCATCCTCATATGTCCCGTGGCCGCTGACGCCTTGCGGCCCTGGTTGGTCTGTCCCTGCCATTGTATGCCCCCCGTCCAATCCGGCGCACAATGTGCCGCCGACCGCCAGTCGCGGGTCCTCTGGCTGCCCTCGTTCGCACGCACATCATGCAAGGAATGGCCCACCGATGGGATGCTCGCGCACGGGAGAAGCTGGCGCGGTGGTGCGGGATGCACTGCCATCTCACGATGGGGTTTGTGCGCATGAGGGATCCGGCTCAGGAGCCGTGTAGGTCATTCCGAAGAAAGCGAGGGATCTGTACGTCCGGACCAAAGATCCGTCGCGCCCTCGGAAAGTCAGAGCCGCCACCGTTCAGCCAGTGGTGGTATAAATGGGCACCCTGCCATCTCGAATCATTCCTGCGTACAGGCGCCGATCCTGTAGGGGCGTTCAACTGAACGCCCGCTGAACGCCCGCCATCGCCAGCACAATGGTTCGAAGCGTCTGCTTACCGGCCCGGGTTGACGGTGCCCTCCGGCACCAGCTCGTCATCCCCCGCCGCTCCCGTCGGCTGCGGCGACATCACCCCACCCGTCGGCTCCGGCGCCCCAAACTCCTCCGTCAACACCCCAAGATCCCTCGGCGGCGTGCTCTTCCAGTCCCGACTCGCAAAGTCACCCATCGTGAACAACACCATGATCCCAAAAAACACAAACCCCACCGATACCACGATGCGCATCATCGGCGTGGAGTACCGCACGTGCATAAAGAACAACAACACCAGCGTCGCCTTCACCACAGCTATGCCCACCGCCACCACCTCGTTGAACACCCCCCCCAGATCAACGGTCGCCGCAATGATCGTCGCCGCTGTCAGCACCACCAGCGCCCCGAACACCATCAGATACGACCGCACCGGCACAATGTGATGCTCATCATTATCCCGCACCAGCGACTCTTCTATGTGGGCCACGCTATGCTCCCGGCCCGTCCGGAACGGCTACAGAATCCAATGCGCGCCTCCGAGCAGGTACAGCAACGGAAAGAGGAATATCCACACCAGGTCGACGAAGTGCCAGTACAGCCCCGTCATCTCGACCGGCGTAAAATACCCAGTCGTGTACACCTTGCGTTGGTTTCTGATCATCAGCACGGCCATCAGCCCGATGCCGACGATCACGTGGAAGCCGTGCAAGCCGGTCATCATCCAGTACAGGAGAAAGAAGAGTTGTGCCCGCCCCTGCTGGGCGCCGTTCAGCGCCGGGAGCGACTCGTCCGCTTGCTCCATATGGA
>JACDAU010000016.1 GCA_013695265.1 Chloroflexia bacterium | reverse complement strand
CAGTTACCTCCCGACACAATCTGCGGGTGCCGTTCGATATAGTGTAGCAACACGGTGGGTTGCATCCAGCCTTTGGGCTGGGTGAGGATTGAAACCGTGAACGCCGCCCGGAACATGGACCATCTTGGACGACTTGTGTGGTTTCTGTCTCCCTGACGCTTGAGGTTGCCGTGAGCACTTGCCGTCCCACTGGGCACCGCGCGCCCGCAGTAGCATGCGTCGCTATTTGGCCTCTGCCGTTGACGCCCTGACCCGTCGCGCCCTATGATGAACTCTCGATTGCACCCACGAGAGGAAAGCCCATGACTGAGGACCGCGTGGACGTTGCGATCATTGGTGGCGGGATCATTGGGCTGGCGACCGCTATGGAACTGCTTATTCGCCAGCCGCAGCTTTCGCTGGTCTTACTGGAGAAAGAGACGCAGATCGGTCAGCACCAGACCGGGCGCAACAGCGGCGTGATTCACACTGGCATCTACTACGTTCCCGGCTCGCTCAAGGCGCGAACCTGCGTCGCCGGTAAGGAACGTCTGCTTCGCTTCTGCGATGAGCACGACGTGCCGTACCACATGTGTGGCAAAGTCATCGTGGCGACTGAGGAGGAGGAGCTGCCGCGCCTGCAAGGGCTGTACGAACGCGGCCAGCAGAACGGTGTTCCGGGACTGGAGCTCATCGGCCCGGAGCGTCTCCGCGAGATCGAACCGTGCTGCGTGGGCATCAAGGCGTTGTATTCTCCCACGACCGGTATCGTGGATTACAGCCTCGTCACCCGCAAGTACGCGGAAGAGGTTGCGCGGATGGGAGGCGCGGTCCTGACCGGCCGGGAGGTCACCACGATCCGGGAGCGCTCCGGGGTGTACGAGGTGTCCACACCCGCCGGCGCGATCGAAGCCCGCCACATCATCAGTTGCGCCGGGTTGTATTCGGACCGTATCGCGAAGATGACCGGCGCGCCGAGCGACCCCAAGATCGTACCGTTCCGTGGCAACTACTTCGTCCTCAAGCCAGAGAAGGCAGACATGGTTCGCGGCATGATCTACCCAGTGCCCGATCCGCGCTTCCCGTTCCTGGGCGTCCATTTTACGCGCCGGATGGACGGCGCGATATGGCTTGGACCGAACGCCGTGCTGGCGTTCTCGCGTCAGGGCTATGGGAAGCTCGACCTCACCCCAAAGGACCTGCTGGAGACGCTGACGTACCGTGGCTTTGGCAAGCTGGCGTGGAAGTTCTGGCGCACCGGGATGGATGAGATGTATCGTGACTTCTCGAAAGCAGCGTTCCTCAAGGCGCTCCGGCGCTATATGCCGCAACTGCGCGCCGAGGACATGCTTGCCGGACCGTCCGGCGTACGCGCGCAGGCGTTGAACGTGCGCGGGGAGCTGGTGGACGATTTCGTCGTGAACCACCAGGGGAACACGCTGCACGTCCGAAACGCACCATCACCGGCGGCGACCTCCTCGCTCGCGATCGCGGACATCATCGTGGATTCGGCGGTGCAGGCGTTCGACCTTCAGTAAATCTGTCTCGGTGTTGTACTGCGGTGGCCGTGAGCAGTGATCCCGAAGGTCTGGGGATGGAGGCGCGGTTGCGCGGGCGGGCAGGTACGTGGGCGTTCAGTTGAACGCCCCTACGGTGTAGCGGGTCAATCGGCGTGCTTCGCGTACTGTGCCACTACCGCAGTCGGCACCCGCCCCTCGTACAGCGCCGTGCCGACGATCACCGCCTCAACGCCCGCGCGCTCCAGCGCCACGAGGTGATCGACACTCCCGACGCCGCCGCTTGCTATGATCGGGATGGTTACGGCGCGGAGCAGCGCTTCAATGGCGCCCAGGTCTGGACCGGCCATCCCGCCGTCCGTTTCGATGGCGGTGAACAGGATGCGGGCGGCGCCTGTGGCCTCCGCTTCGCGAGCCGCGTCCAGGAGTGTCCTGCCCGAGCCCTCCGTCCAGCCAGCTACCGCCACTTCGCCGCCCCGTGTGTCGAGTGAGACGACGATCTGGCCGGGGTATGTGGCGCAGATCTCTCTGAGCAGGCTGGGGTCACGCGCGGCTGTGGT
>JACDAU010000136.1 GCA_013695265.1 Chloroflexia bacterium | reverse complement strand
CCTCGACGCGCGCGGGCAGGCCGGCGAGCGTCGCATTCCTGAAGCGGGCGATGGGGTACGTCGCGGACTCCAGCCATTGACGCCGTATCGCGTTGTCGCGCCGTGGCTGGTCGGTCTCGAGCTGGCTGATGTCCACCGCGATCTCCCCAACCCGCGTCGCCGACGGATTGTCGGGGTTGACCCGTATCTCTCCGGACACCGCCCGCGTGACACCCACCGGCGACTCCAGGCGGTTGTCCTCCAGGAACGTCTCCTCCGCCTTGTACGTCGCCCGCGAGCGCTCTGGATCTATTCTGAACACACGGGCGGGCCGCGCGGTGGGTTTCTCGGGCACCGACGTCGCGACGGGCGCGGTCCCGCTTGCTGGGGCAGTCGTAGTGGGCGCACCCGTGGTCGTTGGGGCGGAAGCGGGAGGCACGTCCGTCGCGGCCTGTGGAGGGGTTGGCTCCGGATCGGGGCCGAGGGTCGCTACCTTCGGCGGGGTCGTCGCTACCTCGACGTTTGCGGTCAGTCGCAGGGTGTAGAGCACCACGGCGAGTACTCCGAGGATGATGAGCGCGCCGAGTGCAAGCAGGATACGTCGCATAGTTTGTCGCCTCGCTCTCTATTCCGCACGGCGTCGCGCGGACCTGGCAGGTGTCCAGAATTGTCCAGTTCGAAGCGTCCAGCCGTCGTTCGTCAGGATCGGTCACGGGGCGAACCACGGTCTGTTCATTCTGCCCAGACCGTCGCGGCGTCGCGCTATGTCGGGTCCCTCGTGACGGTTCATGATTAACTACGTAGTGCAACCCGTAAACTGTTTGCTGTGGCATCGGTACAGGATTTGCGAACACGAACACACACGATTTACCGCATGGTACGGGAAAGTGGATGAGATAATGCCCGAGACGCTACCAAGCCGCGAGCCCGAGCAGGCCACCCGGCGTGCCATCGTGGATTGCTCCGCGCTGGCGGTCGGCGCGCCATGCTCCGTTTCCGATGCAGCGGAGGATAAAAACTGATGTATATCCCCAGGCATAATCGCGTCGAGGACGACGAGACGCTGTTTGCCCTGATGGAACAATTCAGCTTTGCCACACTCGTAACGGCTGGGGATGGCGCGCCGCTCGCAACGCATCTACCGTTCGTGCTCGACCGTGCGTGCGGAGAACACGGCATGATCCTGGGTCACATGGCGCGGGCGAACGTACAGTGGCGGAGCTTTCTGGCTGGCGCAGAGGCACTGGTCATTTTCCAAGCCGAGCACGGGTACATCTCCCCGGCGTGGTATGAGGTCCAGCCGAGTGTGCCCACCTGGAACTACATGGTGGTGCACGCGCACGGAACACCCCGCATCGTGGAGGAGCCCGATCGGATTGCGGCCTCCCTCCGGCAGCTCGTGGACCAGCACGAACGCGGCTTCGCAGAACCGTGGGATATGGCGGTGCTGCCCGAGGAGTACGTCGCGAAGATGATGCGGGGGATCGTCGCCTTCGAGATCCCGATCACCCGCCTGGAGGGCAAGTTCAAGCTCAGTCAGAATCGCTCCGTGGAGGATCGACGGCGGGTGGTGGCGGCGCTCGCGGCGAGCGGCGATATGGTTGAGCGCGGACTTGTGGATGCGATGCGTCGGGATCTGGAGCCATCGCGCGACGAGGATTGATCTGAACGGCACGGACGTGGCAGTAGGTTAGTTGAACGCGCCTACGCGCGGCGCGGCGCCATCGTCTGCATTCCTACAGCGGTGGGCAAGAGGGTTGAGCCTCCGCATCGGCCGGAGGGCGGGCTGCGGCCCGCGGGCGGCCACGGAGAACCGCCGCTACGTGGCTCATCCTTGATGCTCACTGCTGTAAACCGAGATGACCTGCGGGTTTATTCCCGGCGTCTCGTACCGCTTTACTCCGGCGGTGAGGGGTAGTGGCGTTTCAACTGGATGCGCGCTCGCCGAGCTGTAGAACGGCGAACCCCCTTCGCAACCGAAGTGCTGCGCTGCTCTCGCCACGCCTCGACCTCCACCACCAGGGTCGCAACTCCGGAACCCTCCGGTCGATGCCCCCGAGGCTCGAGGCTCGAGGCTCGATCTGGCGATGTCGAGCCGCCCCTTTTGCTGGGAAGTAATGGATCTCGATCGCGTCGGCTAGCAGCTCGGTTTCCTCCGGTCGAGAGTCGGCGTAGAGGGATGCAGGCGTGGGGGCGTCGAGGTTGTGGCGCACGAGCCGGACCCGCTCGGCGCCGGGATAGCGGCCGTCCGCGTGGGCTTCGATCCGGCGACGCCCCCACTCGGCACGTGATGCGCGGTCGTGTTCGTCACCGACCTTTTATGTAGACTGGACGCTCGTTAGGATCGTCCGCAGTGCGTCCGCCATTTCGCGGCCCGACGGCGCGCGCTCAGGATCCAGGAGCCACTGGACCATCAGGCCGTTGAGCAGGGCGAGGTGGAACGAGCCGACCGCGCGCACTGATCCCTCGTCGGCCGTGCTCTCCATCTTCTGAAACAGCGTAGCAAACCAGGGACGCACCTCCTCGTGAGCGTCGGCGAGTTGCTGACGTAGCTCCGGCGAGTGTTCGGCCTGCGTGAATGCCTCGAAACTAGCGGCCAGAGCGGGCCGATGGGCAGCAAAGGACTCGATCACGCGCGCCCACATCGACTCGAAGCGCTCCATCGGGTTAGCGACGGCGTCGGCATCGGCATCGGCGCGGAGTACCCGCTCGAGCTCGGCGCCCCAGTCCTCGATCGACTCCATCATCGCCGCGTTGAGCAGCGCCTCCTTGGAACCGAAGTGATAGCCGATTGAGGCCAGGTTGGTGCCGGACACCTCTACGATGTCCCGCGCCGTCGTGCGCCCATAACCCCGCTCGTACAAGCATCGCTTCGCCCCGGCAAGTAGTTTTTCTCGATGTCCCATAGGCTGATCTTACCACGGGTATATACTTCCGTCCTATACATTTGTATTATACAAATGTATACTTATCTGCGGGGCCGAGCTCATGCCGGAATAGAAATCAGAACGAGTCCGCTGAGAACGATGACTGATACCAACTGCGGCTGAATGGACGTGCATCTGTCATTCCGAGCGTGCGAGGAATCCGTGGTTTGGTTTACGGATCCCTCACGGAGTTCGGGATGACTGGCAGTAGTGTTCAAGCGCATTACGTATGATAGGGAGGGTCAACGTGCGAAAAACAATAGTCAGGACCGGACTGATAATTCCAGACAGGCTCGACAGGCGAGGTCAAACTCAAGGAGCAACCCGCGGGGAGGTTCTTGATAACCGATTGTAAACCGCTGGAAGGCTATATGGACCGATTCTTCCTGCCTCTCTATGGGAAAATGGATTGGCATCACACGATGAGAGACACGAAAGATGGGCTCCAAGTCACGTTCAGAATCGAGGTAACGGGCCCCTCGGCTCTCATCTTGGCGCCGGTGTTGAAACAGATCTTGGAGGACGAGTTGCCGCCAGCGGTCGATGATCTCATCGCGCTGGCCGAGGAAGCATGAAACCGTCGCCATACAAC
>JACDAU010000074.1 GCA_013695265.1 Chloroflexia bacterium | reverse complement strand
GCAGCGTTGCCCGGAGGCGCACTTCCGTCTGCGAAAACGGCGCAACGAGGACATCCAACCGCGCCGGCCACTGCTCCTGAAGTTGGGGCACGAACTCTACGACGCCGTGGCTTTGCTCCTCGGTCAGCACCAGCAGGAGTGGCATGGACACGCGGTGTGCGAGGTCTTCGAGGAACTCGGCGACCTGCTCCTGGGCGCTTCCCAGAGCGACCACCCCCAGGTCAACGTCGGCCTCGGTCCACAGGGCGGGCTTCAACGGCAGCTGCTGGACCGTCCACTCCAGGCGCGAGAGTGTTTCATGCAGACGCCCCGGCTGCTCACCGGACTCGTACAACGCGACCCTCAATCCATCGGGCGCTTGCCGCATAGCGTCTCCTCTCAGCCAGCCCGCTGACTCCCTCGCTGGCGTGTTCGGAGTGCGGCCTGCGTGATCTTAACACCTCTCGAACGTTCCGTCAACTGCAACGTCGCCCGCCCCCGGCGCTGTGTGTCCTTGGCGCGGAGCGGGACAGGGGTGAACACACCGGCAACCGGACTGTCAGACGGCCCAGGGAGCGGGACCGCGCCGTGCCGCACCCGTTGCCCTGAGACAAGGCGCGGTATACAATCAGCGTACAACACCAGACTGCGAGGGATGCGATGGCGACTACGACCCTGATGACTGCCGACGAGTTTCTGAGGGCGCCCGACAGCGACCAGCGGCACGAGCTCATACGAGGAGAGGTGAGGAGTATGCCCCCAGCCGGAGGAGAACACGGGCACATAGGTATGGAAGTGGCAATTCCTCTTGGCGTAGCCGTGAAGGAGCAGAGATTGGGGAAAGTCTTCCTGGCCGAGACGGGCTTTCGCATAGCCCGCGATCCCGATACCGTTCGCGCGCCCGATGTCTCGTTCCTCCGCGCGGAACGCTGGGCGGCGATGGAGCGGCCGAGGGCGTTTATTGAAGGGCCGCCGGACCTCGCAGTGGAGGTCGTCTCGCCCTCCGACTCCGCTGAGGAGGTACACGAGAAGGCGCTGGCGTGGCTGGAGGCCGGGGTGCGGCTGCTGTGGGTTGTGCATCCGCGCGGGCGAACGGTCACCGTGTACGCTCCGGACCGGACGGCGCGCCTGCTGGGCGTGGACGACACGCTCGATGGCGGCGAGATTGTGCCGGGGTTCCGCTTGCCGGTGCGGGATATCTTCGCGTAGGGAGCAATGATGTACGAAACCGAGGTCAAGCTTGCCACCGGTGATCTGGCAGCGGTGCGCGCGCGCCTGGCAGCCCTGGGCGCGCGGCTGAAGGAACGTGTCGAAGACGAGTCGGACTTGCAGTTCGGCGCTAAAGGCGATCCCGAGGCGCTCGCGGATCAGGTGCTGCGCTTGCGAATCATCGGTGAGGGCGGGATGCTCACGTGGAAGGGGCCAGCAGCGTTCGAGCGCGGCGTCAAGAATCGGGAGGAGCTACAGACCACGGTCGCGGACGCCGTGATGATGCGTCAGATCCTCGACCGGCTCGGCTACCACGTGCGACTGGAGTACACGAAGCGCCGGGAATACTGGGACCTGCGCGGCCTCACGGTCAGCCTCGACGAACTGCCCTTCGGTACATTCGTCGAGGTCGAGGGCGACGGTTCTCGCATCGAGCAGGCCGTGCTCGACCTCGGCCTGGAGGCCGCCGCGCGCATCGAGGAGGGCTACCCGCAGCTCGCAGCGCGCTGGCTGGGCCAGAAATAGCGCACGGCTGCGCCTCTTCAGGTTAACACCGAGAAGGATCCGCCAACCAGGACTACGGATTCCTCGCAGGCTCGGAACGACTCAACCGCTCCAGTCCAGCCAGCGTTCGTATCACAGTTCGAAGACGTATCGCAGGGCGTCCGACACGGCGGTATTCGTCTGCGGCCCGATCCGGCCAAGGCGCCGGATAACAAGGCCGCGGCTCAACGTCACCAGCCGGTCCAGACGCACTCGGGACGACACCCGAAGCCCGGCAAGAACAAACTCAGAATCGCCGGCTCGAAGCAAAACATCGGCCCTATGCTGATTCGGCGCCGTCTGGCTGGTGACAAAAGCCAGGACCACATCGTCACCGCTCACGCGACCAACGATGAGCGCCGGCCGCAGCTTGAGACCGGAAAGGTCCGTGAACGGGAAGCGCACGAGCACCACGTCACCGCGCGCCAGGGCTGGTCGCGCACTCAAACAGGTTCACCGTCTTCGGAGGAGTACAGATCTGGCTCGTCGTCCAACCACGCGAACGAACCTCCCCGCTGCGCGATCACCGCCAGTTGCCGGGAGTTGTGTTCATCATCCGCAGGCGGGCCGACGGGCTGGCCCCCAGCGAGCAGGTACTCGACGTAGTCGCGCACGATTCCTGAGACGGGCAGCTTGCGCGCAGCGGCAAAGCGCTCGAGATCTCGAAGCTGGCCCTCGGCAAGCTCCACGTTCAGGGTAGACACTATCCGCCTCCTTTTCCCTTGGTTCTGGAGTATACTCGGTGCGTGGTGAATCGGCAATCGACCAATACACCCGTCACTGGCAAGACCGTGACATCCTCGCGCGCGGTTCCTCAATGGACCTTTGTTATACTGTTCTTGTAGGCAGGTGCAGGAGATACCGATGGGCGAGGGCACACGACGTAGTTACCGGTTCCCCATACTTGGCGCGATTGCGCTTGCCGCTGTGGGCTTCCTCGTATTCCGCAGCACGAGCGCGACGAGTGTGTATTACCTCAGCGTGAGTGAGATGCTCGCCCAGGGCAATGCCGCCCGCGGGGAGCAGGTCCGTGTCGCTGGCAAGGTTGTGCCCGGCACGATCCAGCGCACGGCGGAGACGCTCACCTTCACCGCTGCCGATGACACGGGCCGGGTGCGCGTCACGTACGGCGGCGTGGTGCCCGACATTTTCAAGGACAACGTCGAAGTAGTTCTCGAGGGCTCGTACGGCTCGGACCAGGTCTTCAACGCCGACACGCTGCTCGCAAAATGCCCATCGAAGTTTGAGTCCGACCCGAACCAGATGGCGGGTTCGACGACACCGTAGCGAGGGCAATCAGGTATGACGAGCAGCCACCGACCATACCGCCACCTGCGTAGCTTCTTCCTGTGCCTCCTCGCGGTCATGCTGCTCGCGTCCCCGGTAGTGGCACAGACCGAGATCGATCGGCAGACGCGGGAGATCGCGCAGGAGTTGCAGTGTCCGGTGTGCAACAACCAGACTGTGCAGGACTCGCAGAGTCAGCTCGCCGGCGAGATGCGCCAGATTATCCGCACAAAGCTGGCACAGGGCGAGAGCCGTGAGCAGATCGAAGCGTACTTCGTCGCGCGCTACACCGAAGAAGTATTGCTCGACCCGCCGAAGAGCAACTGGAGCCTGCTCGTCTGGACGTCACCGATCCTCGGGATGCTCATCGGCCTCGTCGTCGTCGGGTTCGCCCTGAGCCGGTGGTCGCGCAAGCGTCCCGCGATGCTCCCGCAGCCAAACGCTCACGAGATGGCCGAGTACGACGCGTTGCTGCGCGAGGATATGCAACGGCTGCGCGGGTAGACACAAATCCCCCAGGAGATGCCGATGGCCGATACCAGAACGATACCTACCCCCGCTGGCCTGCCGCGCACGGCACCGGCAAGCGGACTCATCGAGAAGCTGACGACCATTCTCGGCGTGCTCACGCTCGCGGCGATGGCTGTTGCGGCGTACCTCGCGCTCGTGTACGCCCCTCGGGACGCGCTCACCGGCCAGGTGCAACGGATCTTTTACTTCCACGTGCCCGCCGCGTGGGTGGGCTTCCTCGCCTTTTTTGTCGTGTTCATCGCGAGCATCGGCTACCTGTGGCGGCGCAGCACGGCCTGGGACGCCGTCGCCCGCTCCTCCTCGGAGATCGGGCTGTTGTTCACCACGATCATGCTAGTGACCGGCTCGATCTGGGGCAAGCCCGTGTGGGGCACGTGGTGGAGCTGGGACCCAAAGCTCACGACCTCGCTCATTCTGTGGTTCATCTACCTCGGCTACCTGATGCTCCGGGCGTACGCGCCCACGCGCGAGCAGGGCGCGCGGTACGCGGCGGTGCTGGGCATCATCGGCTTCGTTGACGTGCCGATCGTGTATCTCGCGACGAC
>JACDAU010000069.1 GCA_013695265.1 Chloroflexia bacterium | reverse complement strand
CGTCACGTGAGCGGCCTCGTGGAGATGCTCGCGGAATACCAGGCGCTCACGGCGGAGGCGGCGTGGACGGGCGGTCGGCGCGACGCGGTGCGGGCACTTGTCAGCAACCCGCTGTGCTACAACCTGCCCACGGCGGAGCGCCTCTACGATGAGATGGCCGCCGCACACCGCCAGCATCTGCCCGAGCGACTGTTGAGGTAACATTTGGATCTACTCCTGACCGACGACTACGGCGCGATGAGCCTTGCGGCTGCGGACATCGTTGCGGAAACGATTGCCGCGAAGCCCGATGCTGCGGTCGTGCTCGCAACCGGGGAAACTCCCGTCGGCATGTATCGGGAGCTTTCTGCACGCAGAGAACGAGGAGAGTTGGACCTTTCTCACCTCCGCGTCTTCCAGCTTGACGAGTACCTCGGCATTGGCCCGGACGATCGTCGGTCCCTGCTCGGCTGGATGTGTCGCGCGTTCCTCGGTCCCCTCAACCTGCCAGACGCACGCCTGACGACCCTCCCCGGCGACGCCGACGATCCCCATGCAGCTTGCCAGGCATACGCGGAAACCGTGCTCGCGGCGGGTGGCTACGACCTCGCGGTGCTGGGTCTGGGACCGAACGGGCACCTCGGCTACAACGAGCCTCCGTCGGATCCCCTCTCTCCGACGCGCGTCGTGGACCTTACGGTCGAGAGCATCCAGAGCGGCGCCTTCTACTGGGGCAGCGAGGAACAGGTGCCGCAGCAGGCGCTCACTGCCGGGATGGACCTGCTCCTCGCCGCGAAGCGAACTATTCTGCTGGTCTCCGGTCCGCACAAGCACGCGATCCTTCGCCGGGTCGTCGAGGAGCAGCCAACGCCCGATGTCCCCGCCTCCTACCTGCAAGGGGTCGATGGGGTGACGATACTCGCCGACCGTGCTGCCTGGCCGAATGAGGAGTGATGTTGACTCCGGCTGAGTAGCGGCGACTGTCCAGCCGGACCGTTCGCTCCGCCCGAGGGTCAGGTCCGTGAGAGGCTCGTAGCCAGTACCACGATTCCTCGCACAATCGAAATGACAGGTCTGGTACGGTTCACGTTCACGCCGGATCTTCGCCGGATGCTGAAAGGTGCGAAGGGCTGCGGCTTTGTCCCGCTTCGCACAAGGAGAGCCAATGAGCCACGTGCTCGGGGTTGACGGTGGTAACACAAAGACCATAGCTCTGATCGCCACCATCGATGGCGAGATCGTTGGGCGTGGCCGCAGCGGCTGTGGCGACATGTACTACCGCGGCGCCGAGCTGGCTCTGTCGAACGTCGAGGCCGCAGTCGAAGCCGCCCTGGTGGTCGCCGGATTACGACGCGAAGACCTGCTCGCCGGGGCGTTCAGCATGGCGGGCGCCGATTGGCCCGAGGACATCTCGTTTCTGGGCGACGCATTTACGGCGCGTGATTTCGGCGCCACGATCACCGTAGTCAACGATGCAATGGGCGCGTTGCGCGCCGGCTCTCTGGACGGCACCGGCGTTTCCGTCGTGTGTGGCACGGGCGTTGGCACCGGCGCCTGCTCGGCACGGGGCGATACCTGGCACACGAGCTTCTGGCAGGAGGCGGGCGGCGCAGTCTCCCTCGGCGAAAAGACGCTCCGGGCGGTGTACCATGCCGAGCTTGGCCTTGCCCCGCCCACCGTGCTCAGCGGCCTCGTGCTCCGGCATACGCGCTGCGCCTCGGTTGAGCGACTGCTCCACATGCTGACGGCGCGCGAGCGGGACCGGAGGGGCGATGCGCCGTTGGTTGGCGGGCTGGCACGGGTTCTCCTGGACGCCGCGGCGCAGGGCGATGAGACGGCAGAGCGGATCGTCTGCGCGCACGGCGTTGCATTGGGGGAGTACGCACTGGTCGCGGCCCGGCGCGTCGGGATCGAGCGTGAGCCGTTCCATCTCGTGCTTGCCGGTGGCGTACTACGGCATCCGGCGCGTGAACTCACCGATGCCATCGTGTCCTTCGTTCGGTCCGGCGCCCCAGACGTATATCCG
>JACDAU010000065.1 GCA_013695265.1 Chloroflexia bacterium | reverse complement strand
GCTTATCTACCACCTCGGCCCCACTGGCGCGAGGGTGACGCCATAGCCCGCTCCTGCTTTCCCCGAGGTCGGCCGTTGAGCAAAGCCGGTATAGTATCCCAGGATCCGATCTGGGCTCGGGATCGGTCGTTCCAGATGCAACAAAGGAGATGCCTGGTGAGTTACGCCGACGAGAACATGGGCGAAACGGCCCGCGAGATCAAGCAGTACATATACGATTCAACCATCTTCGAGACCGATCCCCAGCCGCTCAAGGGCGACGCCGCCTGGTGGGCTGGTCAACTCGGCATGGAAGCTGAGGAGATACGGGACGGACTCGAAGAACTCGTCGTGACGAACACCCTGGTCAAAGACGGCGATGGCGACGGGGCCATGTATATCTATGTGGCGATGACGGTCGTCAGCCCCGAGCTTCACGGCAACCGCGAGCCGCAAGGGTAGAGCGTGTTACGGACTTCGATGACCACCAGATCGGTATCGGGATCGAGCAAGATAACTTCGTTACTGCCATGATGTCAGGGGGCGCGCGAAGCGAGTGACACTGGCGGAGCTTGCCGCCGAGGTCGAGCGGATATCAGTTGGCGCAGGATTTCGTAAGGAGGCATGAGAGATGACACAACCACAGATGCTGGTGGCGGCGACGGTGCTCGGAGCTCCCGACCCGCGGGCGCTTGGCGCCTTTTACGCGCGGCTGCTCGGTTGGACGGTGGTGGAGAACGAGCCCAACTGGGTGATGGTGCGGCCGCCGTCGGGCGGGACCGGACTGTCCTTCCAGATGGAGTCGGGCTACATCGCACCGATCTGGCCCACCGCCCCCGGTAAGCAGCAAATGATGATGCACCTCGACATCGCCGTCGAGGATCTCGACAACGCGGTCGCATGGGCGGTTGATGCCGGGGCTACGCTCGCAGAGTCTCAGCCACAGGACGAAGTTCGCGTTATGCTCGACCCGGCCGGGCACCCGTTCTGTCTCTTCCCTGGAACCGTTTGACGCAAGCAGACTGTTGACATTCCGGCCACGCGCTCCCTATAATCCCGGTGTTAGGGGCGTAGCATAACGGCAATGCAACCGTCTCCAAAGCGGTCGATTGGGGGTTCGAATCCCTCCGCCCCTGCCCATCCCGTTCCTTGATCTCCGGCGTACGAGATCAAACGTAGGGGCGTTCAACTGAACGCCCGCCCACTCTCATTCCACGTCCGTAGTGAACGAATCACTTCCGTCCATCATGGCTGTATTCGTGGCGATGGCTGGTACCCCGCGAGGGACAGCCCGGTCGGCTGCTACACGAGGACGCCGCCCGCGACGACGCGCTGTGCATGCCACGTGCCGTCGTGTTGCAGCAGTTGCCAGACGTGGCCAGTGCCGATCCGTGCGCCGCGACTGTCGGGCCGTGACAACGCAACCCGTCCGGCCGTCATAGCAAGCATGAACTCCTCCAGTGGCGCTGCGTGGGAGACCAGCGCGAGAGCAGGCACGGTACCGTGCGTGAGCGTCGCGCGCATCAAGCGCAATGCCATCTCCACGGGTTTCTCGCCAGGCTGCACTTCCCCGAGATCGTCGTCCAGTGTTGGATCGAGGTTGAGTCGCCGACAGATATGGTCGGCTGTCATCACGCAGCGGCGCATCGGCGAGCTGATCACGCCCTGGATACCGCAATGTTCCAGCACGTCCGCCGATTCCGCTGCCTGTACCACTCCGTCCTCGGCCAGCGGTGGTCCGGGCAGGACGTTATACGGTATCTGTGTGTCGTAACGAACCACCGCGTGGCGAACCAGGTAGATTATCATTCGGCTCCTTTATGCGCGTCTCTGCCTTATGCCTGACGACCGTCACCTCGACGCCCGAGGTTCGGGGCCAGGCCGCGCAGGAGTCCAATCATAATTTCAGCGTATCAGCGCGCAGCGCGCCGGGCATCAGCCAGACGATGAGCCTTGTCCCCATCCGTTCGGCGAGGAGGGAACGGCGAACCATTTCAACGATGTGCGTCCTGAGCGCATCGCGCCATCGGCCAAAGCGCCAGCAAGGAACCCCAGACGAGAGCGGTTGTCGGAAAGGATTGGATCGCATTGTAGAGGCGTAGAGGAGGTTGCACGGGCGTTCAGTTGAACACCCCTACACTTCGCGCCGCGTTATAGCATGCGCAGAAGATTAATACCTCTGACCGCCACCAAGGCACAGCTTACCGTGCTGGAACCCAGGGCAGAGCACCGGTATAAGGTCGGAATTACGGGTAGATTTCCAACCGGCCGATGTCCCGCACTCCGCCGTGCAATTGCAAAGCTGCTAGCTGACGACTGAAATGCTACCCCCTCCAGCCTTACGCCCTGCTGGTCTCCGTCGGCTGATCTACGGCCTCGTCCTCGCCGATCGCTTCCGTGCCTTCGGTCTCGCTCGTCTCCGCCCCAACGGTCTCGGGCCGCTTCTCCCATTGCGTATGGAAGACGCCCTCACGGTCGGTGCGATGATAGGTGTGCGCGCCAAAGAGGTCGCGCAGGCCCTGCACAAGGTTCGCCGGGAGCTGCTCGGAGCGGTAGGAGTCGAAATAGTCCAGGCTCGCGCTCATCGCCGGTGCCGGCACGCCGATTTCCCGCGCCACGCGGACCACATACCGCCAGTCGTCCTGCGACGCGTTGATCGCATCCGCGAACTGCGGGTCCAGCAGAAGGTTCAGCGGCCGGTCCGAAGCATCGCGCTTGAATGCCTGCTGGATCGTGTCCAGCAGCTTGGCCCGGATGATACAACCGCCCTTCCAGATGCGGGCCAGCTCGTCCAGCTTGAGCTCGAAACCGTACGTATCGGATGCCACCCGCAACAGCGCCATTCCCTGCGCATACGAACTTACTTTTGAGGCGTACAGCGCGTTTTCCAGCGCGCTGAGGAGCCGGTCCTTGTCGTATGACCCCGCAGAACCGTTTGCGCTTCCGTCACGGGTCGGTCCGTGGAGCACCTTCGAGGCCACGATGCGCTCCTGCTTCAATGCCGAGATGCCTCGCGACCACACCGCGGCGTCAATCGTCGGGATCGGGATACCGAGCTCGATGGCGTTCTGGGAGGTCCAGCGTCCGGTCCCTTTCTGCTCCGCCTCGTCCACGATAAGGTCCACGAGCGACTGACCGGTCTCGCTATCCTCATAGCCGAGCACCGTGGCGGTGATCTCGATCAAAAAGGAGTCGAGCTTGCCGGTGTTCCATCGAGCGAATATCTCGCTCATCTCCGGCGCAGAGAGGCCAAGCGCCTGCTTCATGATGTTATACGTCTCGGCGATGAGCTGGATATCACCATACTCAATGCCGTTGTGTACCATCTTCACGTAGTGCCCAGCGCCACCGGGGCCGATGTAAGTAACGCACGGGCCGTCGTTGACTTGGGCCGCGACCTTCGTCATCGCTGGCTCGATCAGCTCGTATGCCTCGCGCGGACCGCCGGGCATCAGGCTGGGCCCAATCCGCGCGCCCTCCTCGCCGCCGCTGACGCCCATGCCGATGAAGTGCAGCCCGCTGCCCTCAAACTCGCGATCGCGCCGGACGGTGTCCTGAAAGAAGGAATTGCCACCGTCGATGATAACGTCACCGTCCTCCAGGAACGGGCGCATCTCCGCGATCACCGCATCAACGGCGGGACCGGCTTTGACAAGGATGATGATCCGCCGAGGCCGCTGAATACTCGCCACAAACTCTTGCATCGTATCCGCACCGGTGATGGGCTTGTCCTTTGCCTCCCCGGCCAGGAACTCGTGCGTTACCGCAGTTGTGCGGTTGTATACCGCGATGGGAAACCCGTGGTCCGCTATGTTCAGGGCAAGGTTCGCGCCCATCACAGCGAGTCCCGCAAGCCCATAGTTCGTCTCTGCCACGGGTTACCTCCTTCTGATTCCAACATCTATCGACAGCGACTCGTCCGCTTTCCCTGCAGCGCACGGAAACGTAACTGACCGTCTACGACAACTGACCGCATCTTCTGTGCCTTGCCATTGATCCCAAATGCCCCTCGCGGAAGTGGTATCATTAGCCCTCCAAGCAGAGCGGATTCCATTCCGGAGGTGAGCGTTGAAGCAGAGTGTTCGGATCGGCGTGGTTGGCTGTGGAAGCGGGTTCCTACCTGCCGTATATCCAGCAGTTGCAGGGGCAAGGCATGCAGGTTGAGATAACGGCGGCGTGCGACGTCGAGGAAGCTCGGCGAGAACCGATGCGACAGCGATTCGGGATCGAAACCTTCAGCACCCAGTACGAGGACGTTATCAATTCGCCGGAGGTCGATGTCGTATTGGTGCTCACCTCCATGCCACAGCACGGCACAATCACCCGCGCGGCGCTCGAGTCCGGTAAGCACGTGATGGTGGGGAAGCCGATGGCGATGACGCTCGATGAGGCGGCACAGATCGTCGAGCTCGCCCGGCGCAGTCCTGGCTATCGGCTCTGCGCGCCGCACGTCGTCCTGAGCGAGACCTACCAGGCGATGTGGCGGCTAGTCCACGATGGCAAGATCGGGAAAGTGCTTTCAGCCCGGGGTTTGTATGGCTGGTCTGGGCCGAACTGGGGCGCGTGGTACTACCAGCCGGGCGGCGGCTCTCTATTCGACCTCGGCGTCTACAACATCACAACGCTCACAGGGCTGCTCGAACCCGTGCGGCGCGTGATGGCGATGGCGGCATCGCCATTCCGGAGCGCGTGGTCAACGGTGAGCGCGTGGAGGTTCAGACGGACGACAACTTTCAACTGCTACTTGACTTCGGAGAGGCGGTATTCGCAGTGGTGAGCACCGGCTTCACAATGCAACGTTACCGATGCGCCGGAATCGAGCTGTACGGCACCGAGGGTACCCTCCAGCTCATCGGAGAAGACTGGGATCCGAAGGGCTACGAGCTGTGGCGCAGCGACGCAGGATGCTGGCAGGTGTATGAAGCAGCCAGCCGTTGGCGATGGACGGACGGGCTGCGGCATCTCATCGAGTGCGTGCAGAACGACACCCCGCCAATTATTACGCCCGAGCACGCGTACCACGTGCTAGAGATCATGCTCAAGACCCTGGAGTCCGGAAAGGACGGCACGGCGAAGCCCATCCAGAGTTCGTTCGTCCCACCAACGTTCAGGGAACGAACTGAGACTGAGGCTGCGCACCTCGTGCACGACCCCGGCCACTCGTGAGCCTCGCGCCGGGCAACGCTGTGCTCTCTGGGTTCACACTCGGGATCGCTCTTGGAGGCACGAAGTCGCCGACGGCGTCATTTCCCTCGGAACGGGCGACGTGCTACGCCTCCGCGTCATCCCGCCGGACGCCGGACGTGACGGCAAGGCGGTCCTGGCAGACCCCCTTCAAATGAAGCACGCGATGCTGGGGGACGCCCCGTAACTCGGCATCAAGCCCGCCCCATGGGTGTCTGCGTTGCGGAGGTTGTGGACGCGGCGTGAGTGATCCAAAGCACACATACGCTCGGTTGGCGGGGTTGCCAGTTGGTGTGCGGCTCTCCGAGATCCTGCCCACGGTGGTGGAGTCCGACGTTCGTGGAACCGCCTTCGTCGAGTCCCAATACGGAGTGAGGCGTGGCTGCGGGCTATTCTCGTTTGTCACGGTCGGGAGAGGGTAAGCTCGTGCCTTGTACGGGATGGGCGCCCTCTTGTTGGCGCGCGGCGACGCACTCGTGGTCGGCGCCACGCCGCTTTCCACGACTGGGCGGCTTGCTGTGGCCGCCCTTTGGCCGGGTAGGCAGGCGGACAGGCACGGAGACCTGCAGCCTGCGGGCGGGCGCCACCTCCACGCCGCGTCGGTCTAATGACCACGGGCGGAGGTGGTGCGGCCTGGCGGGGAATGTCTCTTGCAGTCCAGACAGATGTTGAGTCCTAATCATGATTATGATCGAGTCAGGAGGTGCTCATGGGATTCCTTCGCAAGCTGTTCGGCGGTGGCCGGGACGAGTACCAGCCATCAACGCCACAACGTGGTTACGGTGGTCAGCTTGGTCCTTCCCCGGACGAGCAGGCAGTCGAGCGCTACCGTTATATGCTGCGCACAGCGCCGCCGGATGCCATCGAACAGGCGCACGCGGAGGCGTTCGCGCGGTTGACACCCGAGCAGCGCCGCCTCGCGCTTCAGCAACTCGGCGAGGCGTTGCCGGAGCAGGAGCGCGTTGACGGCGACGATCCCCGTTCCTTCGCGCGCATGGCGACGCGCGCGGAGATGCGGCAACCAGGTACCCTGGAGCGCACCTTCGGCGGGGTGGGCTCCGGCGGTGGCATGGGGATGGGCGGCGTGCTCGCGGGCAGCCTGTTCGCCAGCCTGGCAGGCGGCTTTATCGGCACGGCCATCGCGCAGGAGTTCTTCGACAATGACTCCGGCTTCGAAAGTGGGCAAGGTGGCGACGGCGGTGGAGAACACACAGACGGGGGCGCGGAAACCAGCGGCGATCAGACATTCGACGCCGAGGGCGACGCTGGCGGAGATTTCGGCGGTGCGGACTTCGGAGGTGGCGGGGAGTTCTGAGGGCAGAGTCTGCGCACAGGCAGGTGTTTCGCGCTACCGCGAGGCGAGTGCCCGACCGCTGCGAAGATGTTCGTTACGTATCGAGGCGAACGGGGGCGTGCTGCTCTCGCTCGCTCCCCGGCGCCGCGAAAGCAGCGAAGGGGTATCGCAGTGGAACAGATCGTTTTGAATGGGGATTGGGTTCGGGTATAATACCCGATACGGACTGTAGCAACGCACCAGCCACCCGGACCCCGGTGATCCAAGAGGAGGATGTAACTACTGTTAGGTCTCGTAGCCGTCGTCGTGCTCGTGCTGGCGAACGGCTTTTTCGTGGCCACCGAGTTCGCGATTGTCGCCGTGCGCCGCTCTCGCATCGATCAACTTGCCGAAGCTGGCAGCGCATCCGCCAAGGCCGCCCAGCGCGTGGTACATCACCTGGACGCATACATCGCCGCCTGCCAGCTCGGCATTACGCTCGCCTCCCTCGGCCTCGGGTGGATCGGTGAGCCAGCCTTCGCCCACCTGATAGAGCCCCCGCTCGAGGCGGTCGTGGGCAGCTTCGCGCCTTCGGCGGCGCCCGCCGTGGCGGTGGGGATCGCCTTCACGATCATCACCGCGCTGCACATCGTAATCGGCGAACTTGCCCCGAAGGGCCTGGCAATCCAGCTTTCGGAGCGGACCACCCTGGTGGTTGCTCGTCCTATCCACGTGTTCTACATCGTGTTCAGATGGCCGATAACCGTGCTGAACGCGGTCGGCAATGGGATGCTGCGACTGTTCGGCCTGACCCCTGCCAACGAGCAGGACATGGTGCAT
>JACDAU010000049.1 GCA_013695265.1 Chloroflexia bacterium | reverse complement strand
CGGATATCGGTTAGCCCACCACTCTAGGTCGGTGCGCACCTCAACCATCTGCTCTGTGCGGACTACCACGGTTCTCTTGGTCGATTCATACCCGGCCACCGCGGTGGTAGAGGATCAGGGCCGCGATGACCGCCGAGCGGACAACGGCGTAGGGCGTGTACAGACCTTTGCCGATCCACAACTCCGGATAGTCGCTGTCGTCAAAATGCTCGGAGAGGTAGCTAGCCCCACGCTGGAGTGCTCGTGTGACGTCGAGGAGGGAGTCAGCGGGTAGCGCGTACAGCGCCTGCATCGCGTATGCCGTCTCCTCGCTAGTCCCTGCGTACTCGCCCCACGCTCCGTCGGAATGCTGGGTTTCCAGAAGCCAGGCTTCCGTGCCGGTTAGGAGATGGTCTGCGATCCCCCCTGCGGCGAGCGTCACGTGCGCCGTGGCATAGTAGGGCGAGACATGCCACTTGTCCAGCCAATAGGATCTATCGAGCTGACGTTCCTCCAAGTGGCGAACGATCTTCGCACATTGCTTCGCGAAGCGGCCAGGTCGTTGCGCTTCCCCGAGTCTGAGCGCTTCGAGGACGTGGGCGTTGGCAGTGATGGAGCTGTTGCGCTCGAACGGGAAGCACGAGAAGTGCCCGTCGCGCTCGAAACGCAACAGCACATCCACTTCAACCGGGAACCCGGCGCGATCAAGCACCGCCAGCGCGACTGCGGTGCTGTCGCTGTCGGGTATCAGCCCGCGGGACCAACCGAAGCCTTCAGGCGTCACCGAGTTGGCCAAATAGTGGAGATGCGTTCGGACGGGACCCCAATGTGCCGCTAGTGCATGGCCGAGGTTGTACAGCACCCAAGATCTCTCGAAGGTGTCGATCGGATACGTGGTGGGAACGCCGCCGTTCACCGACATGCTCAGCACCCGTCGCAGGTAGATCTCGGCCGGTCCATCACGGACGTGTCCCAGGACGTGTGCGGTGGCGGATGGTGAGTTGCCATACGAGCCGTTCGTGGCCCTGAGCCTGTGCACGCGATCGGTGTCTATCTGGCCGTTCATGAACTCCAGCGAGTGTACGAGAGTCGTGGGCTCCTCGTACAATAGTCCCGGTGGAATCTGCCCGAGCTTCTCCGTTTGCAGTGCCCCAAGGTTCACAAACCGATCGTAAGGGAGCTTGAGACCCAGGCTGCGAGCCTGAAGGAGCAACTGAGGCACGAGGAGTTCAAACGCGACTGTCTCGTACGGACACGTTTCCCATGCGGCAGCGTGGTCACATATGTACTTCACGCCGTCCAGTATGGCCCGTCGCGCCCAAGGTTCGGAGCGTTCCGTCAGCGCAATCACCGCAGCCAGAGTGGAGACCAGCCGGTCGTGGCCGGTTTCAATCCGGCCACCCCAGGAACCATCGGCATGTTGGTGCCACCGGAGCCAATCATTGGTTGAAGGGAAGGCGGATTGCCCAGGGTCGCGTTCGTCGCGCAGGCGGGAGACGATCGCGGTGTCGTAGGCTGTCTCGGAGAGCGCCCCATCGTGCAGGCCGTCGACCAACTCGCGCTGAGCCGAGCGGACCCTGTCGGCACTCACGTCCACTCGCGATGCAGCGGGAACTGCGTCTCCATGTAACCTTCTGTCGCTGTCTGACGAGCGCTTCACAGGCTTGCCAAGTCGCGACCGCCCGGTTATCTCCATCTTCATAACACCTCTTGTGGTCCACAGGTTATCTGCCTCAGGACATGGGCACGAGCCCGGTGAAGCCGTGCCAGCTGGATTATAGCCCGCCCAGAAGAAAGTATGTGTCGACGAGGGTCAGCCGGCAGCGCGACACGGCTGCCGATGTTCCACATGTGGCATGCCTGTCGGTGGCCGATCGAGCTATAGCTCGACGATGACCTTCTCGCCACTCCCCGTCATACGAGCTCCACGTATTTGCAAGGGTATTATGCCAAAGAGGATACACTTGGAGTCGCACCTTGAGGCGGGTGGGGTGAGGAGTCGTTACCGGGAGGCGTGCGACGCGGTGGAGCGTAGCCAGCACCAGATTGTCAGGGTCTGGGCGCGGTAAAGGAGACCAGCAAGGTGATGGACGAAACGGACAATTGCCGCGGCTGGATACAGCAGCTCACCTGGCGCTGCTAAGCCGTGATCTGCAATCGCCGCCAGAGCCTGTTCGAGTGGTGACAGCATACCCAAGAGAATGGATGATTGGGTAGAGTGAGAACGACCCCGAATAGGACGATGTCCCCATCCTTGCTGGTGGGCGCCGAGCCCATATCACCGAGCAGGATGGTGCCTACTTACTCGCCTTGAAGGCGAGGGAGCGGCTGGCAGCGATGTCGATCTCCTCACCGGTCCGCGGGTTGCGGCCCTTGCGCGCCGACCGCTCGCTTAGGCGAAACGTACCGAAGCCGCGCAGCGCCACCGTCTCGCCCCCGTCCACGGTACGGCGAATCTCCGCCAATGCCTCGTCGAGCACCCTGGCCACGTCCGCCTTCGACAGCCCAGTCCTCTCGGCGACCACTCCCACCAGTTCCGACTTCCTCGCCATCGTGATGTCCCTTTGTCTGCGTCCGATACGATCGTCGGTCATCTTATCCTGACGACCGGGCCGAGGCAAGGGCGATCGCGCCCGGGG
>JACDAU010000044.1 GCA_013695265.1 Chloroflexia bacterium | reverse complement strand
AGCGAGGATGTGCTGCTGCTACCGAACAATCCCAACGTTATAATGAGCGCGAAGAAGGCCGCCGAGGGTGCGAAGAAGCGCGTGACGGTACTGCCCACCCGCAGCGCGCCACAGGGCATGGTCGCCGCGCTCGCGTACGTGCCGGACGCTCCACTGAAGGAAAACGAGGAGGCCATGCAGGCCGCGATTCAGGGGGTGCCATACCTGGAGGTGACGCGGGCGATCCGGGACGCGGAGGTGGACGGTGTCCACGTTACGCAGGGGGAGTACATCGCCCTGGTGAACGACCGGCTTGTCAATTCTTGCCCTGGCCTCGCTGAGACTCTTTTGGCCGGGCTGGAGCACGCGGACGTGGCGTCGCGCGAGCTCCTGACGTTGTACCGAGGCGCGGATGCGAGCGGGGAGGAGACGGAGCGCGTGGCGGAACGGGTACGCGAGCGCTGGCCGGAGATCGAGGTCCAGGTCCAGTTCGGGGGGCAGCCGCACTATATCTTCGTCGGCTCACTAGAGTAGGTTGCCACAAAGGTCGGGAAGGGCGGTTCTCGTCCGCCCCACACAGGAAAACGGAGCGTGACGTGTGACGCAGGTAAGAATCGTAACGGACAGCACGTCGGACCTCACGCCCGAAATGGTGCGCGAGTACGGGATAACCGTCGTACCCCTCAGCGTCCATTTCGGCGACGAGCAATTCCTCGATAAGGTTGAGATCACGAGCGAGCAATTCTTTCAGCGCCTTGCAGCCAGCCCTCAGTTGCCGAAGACCAGCGCGCCATCCGTGCAGGCGTTTCGGCAGACTTACGAGTCGCTGGCCGCAGACGCTGCGGGAATCGTCTGCATCACCGTCGGCAGCAAACTGAGCGGCACATACAATGCCGCAAGCCTGGCCGCGCGCGACTTCGAGCATGTGCCGGTCCGGGTCGTGGACTCTCGCACCGCGTCGATTGCGCTCGGTCTGATAGTGATTGCCGCCGCCGAGGTTGCCCGTGACGGCGCGTCGCTGGAGGAGGTCGAGGTCGTGGCGCGCGATGCGGCGGATCGCACGAACATCGTGTTCTACGCCGATACGTTGGAGTACCTGCAGAAGGGCGGCAGAATCGGCCGGGCGCGGGCGATGCTTGGTTCGATTCTGGAGGTGAAGCCCGTGCTGACCGTGACGGAGGGCGAGGCGGCGCAGTATGCGCGCACCCGCACACGCGGCAAGGCGATCCAGGCGCTTGTGGACTGGGCTGGCAAACGAGTCAATCCCGAGCGTGTCTCCGTTATCTGGCAGCAGAACGAGACCGATCTGAACCGATTGCTCGATGCGCTGGGGCAGCACTATCCCCGCGAGAAGATCGAGATAACGCAGTACGGACCGGTGATCGGCGTGCATGTTGGGCCGGGCGCGATGGGAGTCGCGGTGACCGAAGGCGTCCGTGGAGCTTGAGCGAGCGCTTGCGAGCCTCGGGAATATCCTGAAGCTCGAGGAGCGGCGGGGATACAACAACAAGGCGGTGATGGGCGGGCTGGAGCGGTTCCTGTCCCAGACCCTCCTGCCGTCGTTGGAAAGCAGCGGTACGAGCCAGCAGGCCGTGGTGATCCGGCGGGTCGCGGGCGAGCTGGGCGGGTATACGGCGCTACCTCCCGATCAACGTGCCGCCCGCATTCGCGCCGCGCTTCAGGTTCTACGCAACGGGGAAACAAAGCCCGCCCCGACCGCCGCACGCATTCATCTCAAGCAGGCGCCCTCGCAGGCTGTGCCGGCACTGGACGAAGCGATTGTCACCGTCCCCTACGTTGGGCCGAAGCGCCAAGAGCTTTTCGAGAAGCTGGGCATCCATACCGTGCGGGACGCGTTGGAGTACTTCCCAAAGGACTACCACGATCGATCGACGCTGCGCACGATCGCGGAGTTGAACTACGGCAACAAGGAGACGTTCGTTGCCGAGGTGCGGACGGTTTCTCTGCGGCGGCTCCGCACTTCCACGAACCTGCTGACCGCCGTGCTCGCCGACCACACCGGAACGGTCGAGGCGACGTGGTTCACCCGAGGGTACTACCGTCCGAACATTGAGCAGGGCCAGGAGATGATCTTCACCGGAAAGATCGGGCAATATCACGGGAAGCTGAAGGTCGAGGGCGCGGAGTTTGAGGACATTGAGCGCGGGTTGCTGCACTCCGGACGCATCGTGCCCATATACCGCTCAACGGAGGGCCTGCCGCCGAAGCTGCTCCGGCGGGTGCTGCACGACGTTGTCTCGTACCACGCCCCGCGAGTGGCGGAGTATCTGCCGGCGTACCTGCTCGAGCGTGGTGGGCTGATTGGTCTGCCCGATGCCCTTGGAGAGATCCACTTCCCCACCTCGTGGGAAGGACTGGAGACGGCTCGGCGCCGTCTCGGGTTCGGCGAGCTCTTCGAGATGCAGCTCGGCGCACTCATCAAACAGGCGGCACGGCGGAAACAGGCCGGCGGGGTGCGCCTCTTGGGCACCCATGCGGACCTGTGCCTTTTCCTCGGCAGACTCCCGTTCCGCCTGACCGGGGCGCAGCAGAAGGTCATCAATGATGTGCTTGGCGATGTCGGCAGCGAGGCGCCGATGCTGCGGATGCTCCAGGGAGACGTGGGCTCCGGCAAGACGGTTGTTGCCGCCGCAGCGCTTGTGGCCGCCGTCGCAGGGGGATACCAGGGAGCACTGATGGCTCCGACGGAGATCCTCGCCGAGCAGCACTACCGCAGCATCACGCGCCTCCTGGAGCCGATGGGCGAGCGAGCCCCTCGCGTCGCGCTGCTCACCGGCAGTCTCAAGGGCCGCGCGCGAACCGAGGTGTACGAGGGGATAGCCAGCGGCGCGGTGCAGGTTGTCATTGGCACGCACGCCATCATACAGCAGGCCGTGGAGTTCCACCGGCTAGTGCTCGCCATCGTAGACGAGCAGCACCGCTTCGGCGTGGAGCAGCGCGCCGCACTCGTTGCAAAGGCGCACGCCAACCCGCACATGCTCGTGATGACCGCGACCCCGATCCCTCGCAGCCTCGCGCTCACCGCGTATGGCGATCTCGACCTGTCAATTATCGACGAGATGCCTCCCGGCAGGCAGGAGATCCAGACGCAAGCGTTCGGTCCCGCCGAGCGGTCTCAGGCGTATGCCCGGCTCCACGAGGAGGCGCAGGCGGGGCGGCAGGCGTTCGTCATCTGTCCGCTGGTTGAGGAGTCGGAGAAGGTGGAGGCGAAAGCGGCGGTTGCGGAGTACGAGCGGCTGCAAGGCGATGTGTTTCCTGACTTGCGCCTCGGCCTGCTGCACGGCAGGATGAAGGCTGCGGAGAAGGAACGGGTGATGGAGCAGTTCCGCGATCGCGAGATTGATGTGCTCGTCTCAACCTCCGTCGTGGAGGTCGGCATCGACATTCCGAACGCGACGGTGATGCTCGTCGAGGGCGCGGACCGGTTTGGGCTTGCGCAGCTCCATCAGTTCCGAGGCAGAGTTGGCCGTGGTTCGCAGCGTTCGTACTGTCTGCTGTTAGCCGATTCGCCCGGCGAGGACGGGCGGAAGCGGCTGGAGATCGTCGAGCAGAACACCGACGGCTTCTTTCTGGCCGAACAGGACCTGCTGATGCGCGGCCCCGGCGACTTCTACGGCCTTCGCCAGTCCGGTGTGCTGAATCTAAAGGTCGCCAGCCTCGCGGATGTTGGTCTTCTAGAGGAGACGCGCAACCTGGCCGCCGGTCTGCTCGAAGACGACCCGCGCCTCGACGCCTATCCCGAGCTTGCCCGCCGGGTCGAGGCGCGCCTGAACTCTCTCGCCGAGGCAAACTGAATGCCGGGGGCCGGCGGGCGCCAAAACGAGGAGCGTGGCTGTTCCAGGCAGTGTGGTCCAGGATCGCATTTCCAGTTCAGGACAGGGCGCGGCCTCGGTGGTGGGCGGTTCCCGTGAGAGTCACTGGCGGGGAGCAGGGTGGGCTGCGGCTGAAATCACCGACGGGCACGCAAACGCGACCGATGTCCGATCGGCTCAAGCTGGCGTTGTTCAGCATGCTCATTGCCGATGATCAGCCCCGAGGGCGGGTGCTTGATCTGTTTGCAGGCACCGGCGCGCTCGGCATCGAGGCGCTCTCCCGAGGGGGGGAGCACGCGGTGTTCGTCGAGCAGCACGCCGGGATGGCCGGCATCATTCGCGACAACCTCGCGCACACGAAGCTCAACGGCAGGGCAACTGTCCACAAGCAACCGGTCTCCACCTTTCTGGCACACGCCCCCGAGCCGGGCTTCGACCTCATCCTCATGGACCCGCCGTATGCCGACCCTGAGATCGCGGCGACAGTGTGCGCCGTGGGTGAGCGTGGCCTGCTATCGGGCGATGGCCTGTTGGTGCTCGGGCACACCTCCCGACGGGTGTTCGAGGAGCGGATCGGGCCATTGCAGCTCGATCGCAAGCGCTGCCACGGCGACTCCTGTGTTAGCTTTTACCGGCTCGCCGCCAGCGAGGTATGGGACCTCAATCCTGCACCGTAGGCCAACGTGACAACGCATCGGACCAGCATCGCAGTGCGTTTGGCGTTGTCGCGGTTTTGCGTGCTCGCATATTTGCGGCGCGGTGTGAACCCCGACGACTGAGTGTGCTCAACCCCTCCCGGAGTTATCCACATACGGTACAATGCCCGAAGTTGATCGTCTGGGCCCCTGGGCATTGGAGTGGGGAGATACGTGCCAGTGGATATTTATGCGTTGCTCGGCCAGCTCGAGCACCTGAGCGGAGACTCGAGCAAGCGAAAACTACGCTTCGGCAGCAAGATCATTATTGATGAGGATGAGTTGCTCGACATCGTCGATCAGCTCAAACACGCCATTCCCGACGAAGTACAGCAGTCCAAGCGGATGCTCACGGAGCGGGAGCGGATCCTTGCAAGTGCCCAGTCAGAGGCTGATCGCGTCGTTCAGCAGGCGGAGGCGGACGCGGGGCGCATCGTAGACGAGGAGAAGCTGCTCGCCGAGGCCCGTCAGCAGGCGGACCAGATTCGCGCCGAGGCACTGGATGCCGCCGCCGCTGTGCGTAAGGGGGCGGATGACTACGCAACCGAAGTGCTGTATGGCCTAGACCAGATGCTCACCGGCTTTCTGGGACACATCAAGGGCGGTCTGGCGGAACTGGAGTCCGACCGCCACGCGAAGGTATGAGCCCGGACTCCTCCCTGTCGACGCTGGCGGCGGAAGCGCCGCGCGCCCGGGCATTCAATGCTACGGACCCCGAGGATGCCCACCGCTGGCAGGCCGCCTTCCGCCCGCAGCTCCGGGTGATGCTCGGCCTCGACACCATGGAGCGCCGGGGCACCCCACCGATGATCGCTGAGCGGCTGTCCACACAACGCCTCGCCGATCACATGCGTGAGGAGTGGACCCTTGAGACGGAGATCGGCTATTATGTCTCCTTCTTCTTGTTGCTGCCGCTCAACACGACGGACCGTCTGCCGCTTGTGCTCACGCCGCACGGCCACGGCGGGCAGGCGCGCCGGGAGTACTGCGGCCTGTATGCTTCGGAGGAAGACCGCGAGCGCATAGAGGCGGAGGAGCTCGACGTTGCGCTCCAGGCCGTGCGCGAGGGGTACGCCGTGATCGCGCCGGACATGCGTGGCTTCGCGGATCTGCGCCTGCGGGAGGACATCGAGGCGGGCGAAGATAATTCCTGCTGGCCGCTCTCGATGCGCGCGTTGCTGGTAGGCCGCACCCTGCTGGGCGAGCGTATTTGGGACGTGCAGCGGCTGCTCGACTGGGCGTTGCAGCGCGAGGACATCGACGCCCGCCGCGTAGTTCTCACCGGCAACTCAGGAGGCGGGACCATCACCCTCTTTGCCGCTGCTGTCGACGAGCGCGTGCGCGTCTGTGTTCCTGCGTGTTACTTCTGTTCGTTCGAGCATTCAATCGGCTCGATCAAGCATTGCGCCTGTAACTATATCCCCGGCATGCTCCAGGCAGCGGAAATGGCCGATGTCGCCGCGCTGATCGCGCCCCGCCCGTTCCTCGCCGTCAACGGCGCGCACGACCCCATCTTCCCGATCGCCGCCACACGCGCCAGTCATGCGCGCCTTCAGGAGGCATACACGCTCTTCGGCGCCGAGGACGCCTGCCGCCTGTCAGTGGGAGACGACGGCCACCGCTACTACCAGGCGCTCGTCTGGCCAGTGGTCCGGGAGTTTCTGGCGCGCAGCTAACCGCTTGCCCGGTTCACTGACGCCTGTCCATATCGGCGACGGGCTGGCCCTTCTCTCGCGGGGATCGCTCGCAGTGGCTCAGGGTCTAAGCCAGCGATGGTTTGAGGCGCGAGGTGCCCGCCACATTTTTCAGGATATTGACCGACGCCCCATTCATGGACCGGACCATGCGATCGAAAGTACCAGGAGTTGCATTTGGGAGGCCATAGGACTGAATAATACGCGCGCGTGCGACATAGTGAGGTTTTGCTACTATTTTTGGGGCACGATGCCTGCCGAAAATGCCGTACTCGCTAGCGAAATGGTCGCTACCAAAAACCTGGCGCGCGCCCCGAGGCGTGGTTTGGCTTGACGCTTAACCGGCGCGAAACGTACAATTACCTTTCGTGCGATATCGTGGCTACTATTTGATAGTCCGGTGATCCTCGCACAGACCCATCGTCGGACCGGTACGGCGCTCGGGCGAACAGGCACACCGGAGGATACAATGGCACCTACAGAATACAACAACATCGGGTTTAACGTCTCCGGGCTCCTCAAGGATCGGGTCGGCGCCATGCGAGAGCACGAACTCGAAGAGCCGGTGATGGAACTGGACGAGAAGACGCGGGCGACGAAACTGTATGGAAGTGCGCGGCTCCTGCGCATCAACAGCGGGATCCTCGCCGAGGGGCAGATCGCGGCGGATGTGATGCTCGAGTGCTCGCGCTGTCTCATCCTGCTGAGTTCGCGGTTGCGCGTTGAGTTCGCCGAGGAGTACCGGCCTCTGGTGGACGTTCAGACCGGCACGCCGCTGGAGGTGCTTCAGGAGGGGGAGACCGATGTGGACTTCTCCCGGCTCACGCCGAACCACATTCTGGACCTCACGGAGCCAGTGCGGCAGTCGCTCCTTGTGGACCTGCCATTCAACCCCCTGTGCAGGCACGATTGCGCGGGACTCTGTCCACAATGTGGTGTGGACCTGAACGCGGAGGATTGCGGCCACACGCACGAGCGGTCCGACAACCGTCTCGCGGTGCTCGCTGCGCTGCTCGATAGCGATGACCATCTTAACTAGAAAGGACGAAACACCATGGGCGCACTACCGAAGCAACGGATATCCAAGGCCCGGCGGGGGCGGCGCAGATCGCAGGACCGGCTCCAGATGGTCGCACTGACCGATTGCCCGCGCTGCGGCGAGAAGAAGCGGTCGCATTACGTCTGCCCCAACTGTGGCACCTACAACGGCATAGCGGTGATCGAGCCGCGCGACGCCGCGCGAGCTTAGCGTCGACGCTGGTCCGTGGGCCACGCGAGGGGAGACAGGATGCCCAGACACGCAGCGGTGACGGGCTGGGGACACTACGCGCCTGAGAAGGTTCTGACAAACAAAGACCTCGAGCGTATGGTTGATACCAGCGACGAGTGGATCCGAAGCCGCACCGGTATCTGCGAACGGCGGGTGGCAGCGGCCCACGAGACCACCGCGTCGATGTGCAGTATCGCCTCCCGCTGTGCCTTGGAAAGCGCGAACATGGCGTCGCTTGATCTCGACCTCGTGATCTGCGCCTCAACCACTCCAGACACGTTGATGCCCGCCACCGCGAGCCTTATCCAGGACGCGATTGGGGCCGCGAACGCTGGCGCGTTTGACGTGAACGCAGCCTGCACGGGGTTCGTCGCGGCGCTTGTGGTTGGCTCACAGTTTATCCAGTCGGGCGCATACGACCGCGTGCTCGTCGTTGGCGGGGAAACGCTCAGTCGCTTTGTAAACTGGCAGGATCGCAACACGTGCATTCTTTTTGGCGATGGCGCTGGCGCGGTGGTGCTGGAAGCCGCAGAAGAGGAGTGCGGTCTGCTGAGTTTTGTGCTCGGTTCTCAGGGCAGCGGCGGCCAGCTGCTGGACATCAAGGCCGGCGGCGCAGCGAGACCGGCGAGCCTGGACACCGTGGCTGCGAACGAACACTACATAACTATGCGCGGGAACGAGATCTTCAAGTTCGCGGTGCGCTCGATGGTGCATGCGTCCGGCGAGGCGCTGGCCAAGGCGAACCTCCACGCCGAGGACATTCGCATGGTGATACCGCACCAGGCAAACGTCCGCATTCTGCGCGCGACCCAGGAGGCGCTCGGTATCCCGTGGGAGCGGGTGTTTGTGAATGTAGATCGCTACGGCAACACTTCCGCCGCCTCGGTGGGCATCGCGCTCTCGGAATGTGCGGAGATGGGGACGTTGCAGCCGGGGGACAACGTGCTCTTCGTCGCGTTTGGCGGCGGGCTAACGTGGGCGGCCGCCGTGTTGCGGTGGGCCGATATCGCATCCATCATCACCCGCCGTGGGGAAGGCCCGTATGCCATCTAATCGCACTGCGTACCTTTTCCCTGGCCAGGGTTCACAGCACGTCGGCATGGGTCGTGATCTGGCCCGCACGGAGAGTGTGGCGCGGCGCCTGTGGGAGGAAGCGGATCAGACGCTCGGCTTCGCGTTGAGCACCCTTGCCTTTGAGGGACCGGCAGACCAGTTGCAGGCCACGGAGAACGCCCAGCCAGCTCTGCTCGTGGCGAGCATCGCAACGCTTCGGGTGCTGACCGGACGCGGAGTGCTTGGAGCGCCGGCCTTTCTTGCCGGGCATAGCCTCGGCGAGTATAGCGCGCTCGTGGCCGCACAGAGCCTGACGTTCGCCGACGCCCTGCGGCTCGTGCGCACGCGGGGTGCGTTGATGGCGGCGGCAGGCAAGTGTGTGGACGGCGCGATGGCCGCGGTGATGGGGCTTGCGCCAGAGGAGGTCGCTGCCGCCTGTGCTGCGGAGGGGGTGGACGTGGCGAACTACAACAGCCTCGAGCAAACGGTGATCAGTGGCGAGGCTGCGGCGGTCGGCCGAGCTGTCGAGCGCGTCAAGCAGGCGGGTGCGCGGCGCGTCGTGCCGCTTGCTGTCAGCGGCGCGTTCCACTCGCGTCTGATGCGGCCGCTCGCCGAGGAGTTCGCGGGCGCCATGAAAGATGTTGCCATTGCCGAGCCGAAGATGCCAGTCGTGTGCAACGTCTCGGCCACGCCGCTCACAAGCGCCGACGCTGTGCGCCGCGAGTTGGTGGAACAGCTATACTCGCCGGTAAGCTGGGTACGCACACTGGAGTTTTTACGCGACGCGAGTGTGGGGCGGTACGTGGAGATTGGCCCCGGCAACGTCCTCGCGGGGCTCGCGAAGCGCACGCTGCCCGGCGCGACGGTCGCAACCTCAGATGGGCTGCTCACAGCGGTAGGCGGGTAGAAGTCGCGTGTTCGATAAGATACTCATAGCAAACAGGGGCGAGATCGCTGTGCGGATCGTACGCGCCTGCCACGAACTCGGCATACGCAGCGTCGTCGCGTATTCGGAGGCGGATCGGGACTCCCTCGCCGTGCGCCTGGCAGACGAGTCGGTGTGCATCGGTCCGCCGCCTAGCGCCCGCTCGTACCTGCACATTCCCGCCGTGATCGGCGCGGCGAACATCACTGGCTGCGACGCGCTCCATCCCGGCTACGGCTTCCTCTCGGAGAACACCTATCTGAGCGAGATCTGCGAGCGCGTGGGGGTGGCGTTTATCGGTCCCCCGCGCAACGTGATCGAGCAGATGAGTGACAAGGCCTCGGCGCGGCGCGTGATGGCCGATGCCGGCGTCTCGATTATTCCCGGCGTGGAGGAGCCGCTCGCGAACGTTGAGCGCGCGTCACGCGTCGCCCGTGAGATCGGCTATCCGGTGATTCTCAAAGCAGTAGCCGGCGGTGGTGGGCGTGGTATGCGCGTTGTCCGCACCCCGGAGGAACTAGCCAGCGCTTTCCCGCTGGCGAGCGGTGAGGCCGAGGCGTCGTTTAGCGACGGTCGGATGTATCTGGAGAAGTACCTGGAGCGACCCCGGCACGTCGAAGTACAGGTGCTCGGCGACAAGCACGGGCGGATCATCCACCTCGGCGAGCGGGATTGCTCGTTGCAGCGTCGGCACCAGAAGTTGCTCGAGGAATCGCCCGCGCCGAGTATCTCCTCGCGGATGCGGGATAACCTCACAAAAGCGGCGCTCCGCGGCGCGAAGGCGTTGCGCTTCCATAACGTCGGTACGTTTGAGTTCTTGCTCGATGAGTCGGATCGTTTCTACTTCGTGGAGATGAACACTCGGATACAGGTGGAGCACCCCGTCACAGAGCTCGTGACCGGCATTGACCTCATAAAATGGCAGATCCGCCTCGCGGCCGGAGAGGCGCTAACTATCGATCAGCGCGATGTCCGGTTTACGGGGCACGCGATCGAGTGCCGCATCACGGCGGAGGATGCCGACCGCGATTTCGCTACATCAGGCGGCACTATCGAGGCGTACCTGCCGCCTGGTGGCCCTGGTATCCGGGTGGACTCTCACCTCTACGTGGGCTACACAGTTCCCACGTACTACGACTCCCTGCTCGCGAAGTTCCTCGCCTGGGGGCAGACCCGTGACGAAGCGATTGCCCGCATGGCCCGCGCACTCGATGAGGCGGTCGTAACCGGCGTGCAAACCACGCTCCCATTTCACCAGCGCGTTCTCCGCGACCAGGACTTCCGCGCGGGAAAGGTCCACACCAGCTTTATCGAGAGCCGGTTCGCCCTTCAGGAGGCGGTATGAGCGAGGCTGGGAAGGGGAGCTGGGCCGCTCAGCGACACCAGGCGCGCGCGCTCGCAATGCAGATGCTGTTCGAGGCGGACTTCGTGGACAATCCCGCCCACGAGATCCTTATCAGGCGGCTCAACGAGGATCCGGTCCCTGGTGAGGTTGCCACGTTTGCCCGCGAGCTGTTCCGGGGCGCATGGCAGCGCAAGGCGGAGTTGGACGGCATCATCGCTCGCACCGCGCCCTCCTGGCCGCTTGACCAAATGGCGCGGGTCGACCGTAACATTCTGCGGCTCGCACTGTACGAGATGCTGGAGGCGTCAGATGTTCCTTTGCGGGCGGTGATCAACGAGGCGGTGGAGCTTGCAAAGGAGTACGGCAGCGACGCATCCAGCCGGTTCGTCAATGGGGTGCTCGGCACGGTTGCGGCGCGCGATTTGGACCCGCCGGAGGCGCCCGCTGTTGCGCCCGGCGAACTCTAGCGTTATCATCGACTCTGGCACAATGCACAGCACGACAGGTAGAACGCAATACGGAGGATGTAGTGGACGATCAGTACGACAAACTAAAGACAATGGTGGCGGACCGGCTGCATGTGAGCGAAGATGAGATTACCCCCGACTCCAAGTTCGTGGAGGATCTCAATGCCGACTCTCTGGAGGTCGTCGAACTTGTGATGGCGCTGGAAGATGAGTTTGACGTCAGCATCCCGGATGAGGACGCCGAGCAGATGGTGACCGTCAAGGACGCCATGGATTACATTCAGGCGCACGCCAAGTAGCAGTGCCCCGGCGTCTGTCACGCATCCTCTGTCATCCGATCTTCATGGACGATCGGCGCAGTACTGCGGTGATTCAATAGTGGGTGCCCCGCCGCGTGAAACCGGCGAGGCACCCACTTTCGTATAGGGTACAATGTGGACATGACTGCAACCAGCCAGCGACCCCAGCAGGTTGACCCAAAAAGGCCCGAGGATTTCAGCGGCGCCGAGATGTCGCTCATAGACCATCTCGGAGAGTTACGCACGCGCCTCATCCGAAGCGCTGTCGGCATCATCCTGGGGATGGTGGTGAGCTTTGTTTTCATCAACCGGATTTACAACGCCCTGATCAACCTGGCGCTGCCGTATAAGGTGCAGAGCCTGGCGCCGGCGGAGACGTTTACGTCCTACATCAAAGTCTCCCTGATGTTGGGGCTCGTCTTCGCGATGCCGATCATCGTGTACCAGATCGTTGCGTTTATCAGTCCGGGTCTAACTCGCAAGGAGCGCCGGTATCTGCTGCGCGCGTTGCCGTTTGTCAGTTTGCTGTTTTTCGGCGGGCTCGCGTTCGCGTATTTCGTCGTCCTGCCGTCCGCACT
>JACDAU010000017.1 GCA_013695265.1 Chloroflexia bacterium | reverse complement strand
CGACGCCGAGGCACTGGCCCTGGCGCGCTCCGTCGCAACCGCTCGCGGCCTGCACATCGAGACGTACGGCGGCGGAGAGGGAGCGGACTGGCGGCCAGTGATCGTGGGCACGGCGGAGGGCCGCACGTGTGTGGACCTCTATCATCCCGGTGGTGTACTGCGCGACCTGCGAACCGTTCTGCCGGGTTACTACAACATGAACAACCTCGCGGGCGCCATTGCCGCCGCAGCACGCGCTGGCGCACCCCTCGACCACGTCCGAGCAACGATTGAGAGCTTTCGGGGGGTGTCCCGCCGGTGGGAACAAAAGGGCGAGGCGGGCGGCGTCCTGGTGATCGATGACTACGCGCACCATCCCGCCGCAGTTCGGACGATCCTGCAGAGCGCGCGTGAACTGTATGCGGACCGACAGGTATGGATCGCCTTCCAGCCGCACACGTATAGTCGGACCCGTGATCTCATGCACGAGTTCGCCGAGGCGTTGCGGCTCGCCGACCGCGCATACGTGCTCGACGTGTACGCCGCGCGGGAGCAACCCGATCCGGAGGCTTCCGGTGAACGGCTCGCAGTGTTGGCCGGCTCCGCTGCTGCGTACGCTGGCGGCGTCGAGGGCGCCGCCACACGCATTGCGGCGGACGCGGTGCCCGGTGTGCTCGTGCTTGCCGTGGGCGCCGGGGATGTCACGCGGCTTGGCCCTCGGCTGCTGGAGCACCTTCGCGATTCGGAGGCAGGCGGGTGAGCGCGCCCGTGGAGCGCCCAGAGATCGAGGTCGGTGAGCCACTCTCGAAGCACACCTCGGTCAAGACGGGCGGCCCGGCGGATTGGTTCACCGTCGCGAAGAACAGCGCCGATCTCGAGCGCGCCGTGCGATGGGCACTCGCGCAGGGGATGCCGTACCTGATCCTGGGCTCGGGCAGTAACGTCGTCATGGGTGATGGCGGCTTCCGGGGACTCATCATCAAGAGCATCAGCCGCGGTGTCCGGGTGGTCGAGGAGGAGGACGACGGCGCGATCGTTGAGCTGGAGAGCGGGACGTTTTTGCCAACTGCGGCGAAGCGCCTGGCGACGCAGGGACTGGCGGGACTGGAGTGGGGGGTCGGTATCCCCGGCACGGCGGGTGGCGCGGTCGTGGGAAACGCGGGCGCGTATGGCGGCGTCACGGTGGACACGCTGACGGACGTGGACGGGCTCACGGCGAGCGGCGAGTTGCGCGTCGTGCCCAATGAGGCGCTTGGGTTCGTGTATCGCAGCAGCACCATCAAGCGTCAGGAGCTAGACCTGCCGGTAGTGCTACGGGTGCGGCACAAGCTGCGCCGGGAACAGCCGGACACGATCAGCGCGCGCATCCAGGGTTTCCTTGCTGAACGTCGGCGCAAGCAACCAACGGAGCCGAGCGTGGGATCCACGTTCAAGAACCCTATGGGAACGCACGCCGGCATCCTCATCGAGAGCCTCGGCCTCAAGGGCACGCGCATTGGTGGAGCGATGGTTTCGCCGAAGCACGCCAACTACGTCATCAACACGGGAAACGCGACCTCTGCGGATGTCCGCGCGCTCGTAGATCTAGTGCGCGCGACGGTGCTTGAGCGATCGGGCGTCGCGCTCGAAACGGAGATAGAGTTTAAGGGGGAGTGGTGAGCAACCAGCCTGTACGGTTACTACTGCTGTTCGGTGGCCGGTCGGAAGAGCACGACGTTTCCGTGGCGAGTGCGATAGCGATGCTGCGCGCGCTCCGTGATACCGAAATAGAGGTGATGCCGGTAGGTATCTCGCGCGAGGGTCGCTGGCATCTCGGCCCGGGTGCGCTGCGAATGCTCGGGCAGTCCGCGCTCTTCTCTGCTGGAGAGGATATCCGTGCGCTTGCCGCTCCCGAAACTACGCCGAGAACCATCGTGGAGGCGCTGGGTACCGCAGACGTGGTGTTCCCGTTGCTGCATGGGCCGTTCGGGGAGGATGGGACCGTTCAGGGGATGCTGGAGCTGGCGGATGTTCCGTACGCGGGCGCCGGGGTGCTCGCTTCCGCGTTAAGCATGGATAAGCTGGCGATGAAGGCGGCGTTTCGCGCGGCTGGCTTGCCGGTAGCGCCGTATGCTGGGCTGCTGCGCTCGCAGTGGCGACAGGACGCCGAGGCAGTGCTTCGTGCGCTGGAGGAGCAGCTTGAGTACCCGATGTTTGTAAAGCCGGCAAACCTGGGGTCGAGTGTGGGAATCAGCAAGGCGCGGGATCGAGGCGAGCTTGCAGCCGCGCTCGATCTGGCCGCACTGTACGATCGGCGGCTGGTTATCGAGCAGGGGCTGGAGGCGCGGGAGCTGGAGTGTGGGGTGCTGGGCAACGATGAGCCACAGGCGTCGGTCGTGGGCGAGGTGCTGCCGGGGGCGGAGTTCTACGATTACGAGGCGAAGTACGTGGGGGAGACGGCGCGGGCGCAGATACCGGCTGACATCCCCCCGGACATATCCCAACAGATGCGCACGTATGCGGTGCGAGCCTTTCAGGAGGTAGATGGCGCCGGAATGGCGCGCGTGGACTTCTTCCTTGTGGGAAGCGATATCTACCTCAACGAGATCAACACCATCCCCGGCTTCACGCCTATCAGTCAGTTCCCGATGCTGTGGCAGGCGAGCGGCATCGATTATCCGGAGTTGGTCCGAACACTTATCGCGCTCGCGATGGAGCGCCACGGCGAGCGTCGCCAGAGTGCAGGGCGGGAGGTACTCTGATGCGGAGGTTCTTTTGGCTATCGGTCGGCAGACTTTTTCTCCGCGAGCCGCGCCCAGTACGAGCCAGATTCACGGGGTTTCGCCTGGTCCTGCGTGGCGTCCTGCTGCTGCTCCTGGTCGTGGTGGGCTTCGCGGCTTATGCCGCCCCCCGATCTAGCGCGTTCAAGGTCCAGCACGTCCTCGTGGAGGGTACGGAGCAGCTCTCGACTGGGGAAGTGACCCGGCTTAGCGGGGTGTCGGGCGTGAGTCTCTGGCAAGCCCTCCCCGCAACGGTCGAGGCACGGCTGGAGCGTGCACCGTATATCGCCCGCGCCGAGGTCGATGTCGGCCTGTCGCGCACCGTGCATATCGCCGTCACCGAACGAGTTCCTCGGGCCGTCTGGCGCACCGCGCGTGCAATCTATCTTGTCGATGAAACCGGGTACGTCATCGAGGAGGTGTCCTCGACCTTGCGCCTGCCGACCATCGAGATCGCTGATGCTCCGGCACTGCGGGTGGGCGAGAAGGTTGATGCCGTACATCTCGTCTTTCTGCTGACGCTATACGCGGAGTTGCCCGATGAGGTGCGTCCGGTCGTCGAGAAGCTAACCTACAGCACCGCAACCGGGTATACCCTTGTCTCGACTGCAGGGTGGACGGCGGTGCTTGGTGACGTTGAGCGGGTCGGGGTTAAGGCACAGGTGCTTCGACAAGTGCTCACGCGCCGCCGTGTCACGTTTGTAGACGTTAGCTCGCCGACGACCCCGTATTACCGGACCGCGCGCAGCCACCGGTAGTTTGTTGGAGACGGGCCGTACAGCGGTGGGCAACAGGGTAGAGGCTCCACATTGGCCAGAGGGCGGACTGCAGCCCGCGGGCGGCCACGGAGAACCGCCCCTACCTGGCTCAAGGGTGATGCCCACTGCTGCACCTACGAGGGATCCGTATCAAACGCGTGGTGATACCGAGCACGTTTGGCGTTCGCTGACGTGGGTCTCGTCGGGTCGAAACCCCTTGTCTGCGAGTAGAAGGAAGCAGCACCGGTGGCGCAAACGTGGCCTTTGGCCGCGCGACTTCTGACAGAGAGGAGGCCCACGCGATTTGTCGCATCCTTGCGACGAGTCCGATGCAGAAGATCAATTCGAGTTGTAGTGCATGTAAACAAACCTTTAGCGTTTTTCCCTGGATCGCGTGATATACTACGCCCATCCACTTTTTCAGGTCCGTGCAAACTGTGCATGCGGGGGAACAGTCATGCCCAAGCCCAGCCAGATTGTCGGGATTGACATCGGTACCACGAAGGTATGCGCGCTCGTCGTCAGGGTCTGTGACGACGAGCCTCTGGAGGTCCTCGGCCTGGGCCTCGCGACCAGTCGTGGCGTCCAAAGGGGCGTCATCACAGACCTCGATGCCGCGACCGAGGCCGTTGCGAGCGCGCTGGACAAGGCGGAGCGGCTCTCCGGATACCATATCAACTCGGCGCTGCTTGGCATCGCGGGTGGTCACATCACCTGCTCGCAGGCGCGCGGCTCGATCAATCTACCGAACGGCGGGGAGATCGGGCCGGGCGAGATGCAGCGGGTGCTCACGGCTGCGCGTGAGGCCGAGTTGCCGGTTCAGCGGGAGATCCTGCATGTTTTGCCGCGCCAGTACGTTGTGGATGGCAACGGTGGCGTGCAGGATCCGACGGGAATGAGTGGATACCAACTCGACGTGGACACCCACGTGGTCACGGCGCACGTTGGTGCGGTTCAGAACGCGCTTAAGGTGCTATCGAGGGTGGGGCTGCAGGCCGATGAGCTGGTTTTGCAGCCGCTGGCGAGTGCGCACGCGGTGCTCTCGGCGGCGGAGCGCGACCTTGGCGTGGTCCTCATAGACATCGGCGGTGGAACGACGGATGTCGCGATCTTCATTGAGGACGCTCCCTGGCACACGTCGGTGCTTCCGCTCGGCGGCAACACGATCACGAACGATCTAGCCATCGTGCTTGGCATCCCCACGGAGACTGCGGAGCGGCTGAAGGTTGATGTCGCTGACGCGGCGCCCGTGCCCGCCGCAGTGAGTTCCGCACTGCCCGGTACGGGCAACTCCATCAAAGTCGAGAACTTCGAGGATGGTGGATACAAGACCGTGTCGCGGGAGCTGGTACACGAGGTGACGAGTTCGCGGCTTTCGGAGATCCTCTCGATGGTGCTTGCCGAGATCCGCCGAAGCGGATACGACGACATGCTCCCGGCGGGTGCGGTGCTGACCGGGGGCGGCGCGCAGCTCCGCGGCGCGACCGAGCGGGCGACCGCCGTCCTCGGCATGCCGGTGCGTATCGGGCATCCGGTAGATACCACCGGTCTCAGCGAGGCGGTGCAGTCGCCCGCGTTCGCGACCTCGGTGGGCCTGCCGATCTGGCGGGCAAGGTCGCTCACCAGGTCATCGCGTTTGCGCCGAAACCCCAGTAGCCGCAAGGATCCCTCGGGCAGGTTGGCCGGTTGGCTGAGGGAGTTCCTGCCATGACAGTTAGCTCAGTAGTAGGTGGAGGATAGTCAGGGAGTGAATATTGAGGAGAACATACACACAATGATAAGAAACGATACCGTTGGCGGCCCGTTGCCCTTTGCGGACGCTGAGAAGCTGGCCGTCATCAAAGTAGTGGGTGTGGGAGGCGCGGGCGCGAACGCCGTTTCACGCATGATCGAGGCGGAAGTCCGCGACGTTGAGTTTATCGTGATGAACACGGACGCTCAGGACATCCTGCACTCCGAGGCGCACGTCCGCATTGCGATCGGTGAGAAAGTCACGAAGGGACTCGGCGCGGGCGGCGACCCCGCGCAGGGGGCGAAGGCCGCTGAGGAGAGTCAGGACGAGATTTACGAGGCGCTCAAGGGCGCGGACATGGTGTTCGTCACGAGTGGTATGGGCGGTGGCACCGGGACCGGCGCTTCCCCGACCGTAGCACAGATCGCCCGCGAGGTCGGGGCGCTCACCGTCGGCGTCGTGACGCGTCCGTTTATGACCGAGGGCAACAGGCGCAGGAATGCGGCTGAGGAGGGTATTCAGCGCCTCAAGGAGCAGGTTGACACCCTTATCATCATCCCAAATGACCGTATCCTTGAGCTGATCGAGAAGCGTACGACGGTCCGAGAGGCGTTCCACATGGCGGACGACGTGCTGCGCCAGGCGATTCAGGGTATCAGCGAGCTTATCACCGAGCACGGGAACATCAACTGTGACTTCGCGGACGTCAAGTCGATTATGGGCAACGCTGGATCCGCGCTGATGGCGATTGGCCGTGGCACGGGCGAAACCCGCGCCGTGGATGCTGCGAGGGCCGCCATTGAGAGTCCACTGTTGGAGCTTTCTATTGAAGGCGCAAAGGGTGTGCTTTATAACATCACCGGAAACGACGAGATGACGATGATGGAACTGCACGATGCGGCCGCGCTGATCCAGCAGGCGGCCGATCCTGACGCGAACATTATCTTCGGCCACGTCGTAGACAATCGCCTCCAGGACGAAGTCAAGCTCACCCTGATCGCTACCGGTTTCGATAACAACCGGCGGGCGCCAACGGCGAAGCTGACGCAGATGATGCCGAAGGAGGAGCGCAAGGGCGACCCAAAGGTGGAGCGGATGGAACCTGAGAATCTGGCCGTTCCGGCCTTTTTGCGCCATCGTCGGCAGTCAATGTAGCGGAGCAAGCGCCACACCTCAGTCACCGGGGCGAAGCATCTGTGCGGCGTGTATGGAAGCTCGTAGCAGGCGCTTCGCCCTGGTCGTTCGCACGCAGACCGGTTCAATGGTGCGTGCCCGTCCCGCGCTCGATGGTGAACTGATATGCTATCCGCTCGGGCGATATTGCATGTCATCCCGAACTTCGTGAGGGGATCCGTAACCTAGAACCACGGATTCCTCGCCGGCTCGGAATGACAGAAGCGCTGCCTTTCAGCCGGAGTTGGTATAAGCTATGCTTCGGACATAGGTGCGGAGCATCCTCGTCCGAGAGTAGAAAGATTGATGAGCTGTGCGCAATACCGGCGTAATGACCACCGCGCTGTGCTAGCCGCTGACCGTCTCATCTCAATGTGGCGGCACATCGGTGCCGCCTGGTCCAAAGCGTTTTGAAGGAGTTAGCGATGAGGCTTAGTGGGAAGGTTGCGGTCGTCACGGGCGGCGCCCAGGGAATGGGCCGGGCAATTGCTTTACGCTTCGCCCAGGAGGGCGCGAGCGTGCTCATCGCCGATTTGGGTTTGGAGGCGGCGCAGCAAACGGCGAGCGAGATCGCAGCAAGTGGCGGACGAGCCGTCGGGATGGTCGCGGATGTTCGGGACCAGGAGCAGGTCCGCGCGATGATCGATGCGGCGGTCGCGCAGTACGGTGGGCTGGATATCCTGGTGAACAACGCGGGGGTTGGCCGGATCCTGCCGTTTCTGGAAACGACGGAGAAGGACTGGGATTTCATGTTTGATGTTAACTGCAAGGGACTGCTCTGGTGCAGCCAGGCGGCGGCGCGAGTGATGATTGAGCAGGGCCGCGGCGGGAAGATTATCAACCTCGCCTCGCAGGCGGGGCGGCGAGGTGAGGCACTGGCGCTGGCCTACTGCGCGAGCAAGGCGTGCGTGATAAGCGTAACGCAGTCCACCGCCCTGGCGCTCGCACCGCACAAGATCAACGTCAACGCTCTCGCGCCCGGCATCGTTGATACCCCGTTCTGGATCGAGGTGGATAAACAGTTCGCGAAGTTACTAGATTTGCCGGTAGGCGAGCCGAAGCGCCGGTTCACGGCGGAGATCCCGCTGGGACGCATCGAGCAGCCGGAGGATGTAGCGGGGGTCGCCGCGTTCCTGGCATCGTCCGACGCCGATTACATCACGCAGCAGTGCTACAACGTGGATGGTGGCAACTGGCCAAGCTGACCCGTGCCGACGGTATCCCTCAAGGTCGCTGAAGGGAACCCGCCTGTCCGAACACTTCGTATACGCTTATCGCGCCCGTTCGGCAGTAGCTTCGTGGGGTAGGGGATGGGCTAGACCTGGGTCGCCAGGCGCGCGCTCAGGATCTCGGCTGCTTCGTCCACATTGACGACAACTGCATCGGGGGTGCAGGCTTCGGGTGTGGCCTCCGGATGATACCGACGCCAGATGGTCTTTTCGAGGACTGCCACCACATGGTGTGGGAAGGAGTCGTGGCTTGTGCGCTGCTCGATGGGCAGGGCGCGGAGGTCGCCCGGAAGCTCCGCGTCGAGCCAGACGGCGACCACCCCTGCCTGGTTCGCGCCGAGCATGTCCCACACAAGGCTGTCGCCGACATGGGCGCGCAGGCCGGGGACGGAGGCAAAGATGCGCGCGTCGGGCTTGGCGTAGCTGGCGGTGTCTGGCGTAACCACGCGGTCGAAGAAGCCGTCCACGCCGAGCGCGGAGAGCACCGGCCACTGGTATTTGTAGTACCCATTCGTGATCGCGACGATGCTGAACCCGTCGTCCTGCAGTCGCTCCAGCCCCGTGTGGGTGCCGGGAAGCAGGCGCACCATGCCCTCGACGCCACAGAAGAACTTCACGAGGCCCGCGACATCCGGCGCTGGCTCACCGCCCAGACTGCGGCTGACACTGGTGTAGATGGTGTCCCAGTCATACAGAGCCACCCACTCCCTGCCTGTGGCGAGCCTGCCCCATTCCTCTCGAATCGCGAGCCTGCCGCGCCGGTCCGCCTCGTCCGGATGCAGGCCGAGCAGCGCCGGGCTTTTTCGCAGGTGCTCCAGGATGCGCGGCTCGATCCCTTCGTTCCACGCGTTCCGCATAATCACCCCGTCGAGGTCGAAGCTGACCACGGGCCGATGCTCCGCTCTCATTTGGACGCCACTACGCTGGTGCAGGCAGAAGCCACGACGTTGTGAAACCGGCGGCGTAGGCCGACGATTTCCCCGCTGAGGCCGCTGTGGACGCGGTTCGTGAGAAGGATGATCTTCAGTTCGCGTGCGGGGTCGATCCAGATGCTGGTGCCTGTGTAGCCGGTATGACCAAAGGATGATGGCGACATACATTGCCCGGAGGGATCCCAAACGTCCCCGCGCAACACCCAGCCCAGTCCGCGTTGAGCGCCAACGTCCGCCGCATGGTTTCGCAATGCCGCCTCCGTTACCGCGCGGGAGAGCGGTCCGTCCGGTGCGGCCTGCCACGGCGACCAGCAGTGGTCAACATACTGCGCGAGGTCTCCTGCGGCGCCAAACAGTCCCGCGTGCCCGGAGACGCCACCGAGCGCCCAGGCGTTGTCGTCATTCACCTCACCCCACTGGTGGCGGCCCAGATGCTCGCGATACTCGCTCGCGGCGATGTGCTCGTGCCACTCCTCCGGCGGCCGGTACGTTGTGTCCCGCATGTTAAGAGGCTCGTAGATTCGCTGCCGCACAAAGGCATCGAGGGTTTCTCCGGTCACGCGGCGTACCCACTCGCCGAGCACGATGTACCCCAAGTCGCTGTAAACGTACCCTGTGCCGGGCATGTATTCGAGCGGCGTTGCCATCACTTCACGCAGGACCTCTTCGGGCGACCATCCGTGCGAGTAGAAGTCACGGTGCGCGGGGAGGCCCGAGGTGTGGGTGAGCAGGTGGACGAGGGTGATGCTGGTTTTGGACTCGTCTCCGCCCCACTCCTCGAACACCTCGGCGACAGGGGCTTGTGCGTCCGCGACTCCGTTCTGGAGGAGCAGCAGCATTGCGGGTAGTGTCGCGGTCACCTTCGTGAGCGATGCCAGGTCATAGACGGTGTTTGGGCTGGCCGCGATGGAGCGCTCCGGGGTGTCGACCGCGAGGCCCGTGGCGTGTGGCGGGAGCCAGCCGTCGCCGGTCCCTACGAGCGCGACGCCCCCTGGGATCACGCGGCGCGCCACTGCGTCGTCGAGCAGCCGGTGCGCTCGCTCAACGCGCGAGAGGTTCAATTGGTGCTGGCTCATACGTCGCCGAGGAGGAGGTCGTGTGCGGCGCGGGCGGCGCTGAGGGGGGCGTCCTGGACGACGGCGACTTGTCCCGGCGCCCGGCGCTGTCGGACCCGCTCCAGAACCATTGCCCGGAAGCCGGACTCGTTCACGAGAATCCCACCGGCGAGCGCGAGCGGCATCCCCGCATTCGGGAAGGTCAGTTGCTCGCCCACGGTCAACGTCAGTAGCGCGATCTCCTCGGCGGCGTGGTCGAGTATATCCTTCGCCACAACATCCCCGGCGCCAGCCTCGGCCAGCACGACGCTGGTGAGGCCGGCGACGAGCGCCTTGTCGGTATCGGGGTAGAGGATGCCGTAGATGCCGTCCGTGTTACGCAGATTCCAGTGTTTGATCACCGCCCGCACGAGCGAGGTCCCGGGCCCTCGTCCATCTGTTGCGCGGGCGACCGCCTGAAGTGCGAGCCGACCCATTTCCCATCCACTGCCCTCATCGCCGATCACGTGTCCCCAGCCACCGGCTCGGACCAGTCGCCCACTCGCGTCGCGTCCGAGCGCGATCGAGCCCGTGCCAGCGATGACGGCGACGCCCAGGGCGTTGTCGAGCGCAGTTAGTGCAAGCTCGGCATCGTTTGAGATGCGAACGACGCCAGCGAGCGGACTAAGTTGTGGGAGGAGCAAGTCAACGTCCTCGGGACGGTCCACGCCCGCCAGCCCGATCCACGCTGCCGCCGGTTGTGTCCCGTTGCCGGCGGCCGCCATCGCGCCCTCGATTGCGGCACGGACGTTCTCCGCGGCCCGCGCCACGCCGACCGCCGCGAAATTGCCGCTGCCTGCGGCATGACGTCCGCGCTCGTGTCCTGCGGCGTCCACGACGACCGCGAGGGTCTTGGTCCCACCGCCATCAATGCCTGCGTACAGGGGGATGTCAGATGTCATTGTTGCAAGCTCTCGTTCCCCATCGGCGGCGATGGCTCGCCTTGTACCATGTCCGCCTCGTCCTGCGGGCCGAGCGCGGACCGCACGATGCCGCCGTGTTGCGCGAGCCGGACCCTGGCCTCTGCGGGCTTCAGACCCGTTCGTCCGGCGACGATCGCGGTCTTCACGTCTCCGGCCTCTCGCAGCAGGTTCTCCGCGGACTGCTCGTCCAGGCCGGTAACGTGCCGGACCATTCGGACCGCACGGCGGCGGAGCTTCGAGTTTTGTGGCCGGACATCGACCATCAGGTTGCCGTATGTTTTCCCGAGCAGCACCATAGCGCCCGTGCTGAGCATGTTCAGCACCATCTTCTGTGCCGTGCCGGCCTTGAGACGGGTCGAGCCGCTGATAACCTCCGGGCCGACGATTGGCGCGATCGTGATCTCCGCGACCTTTGTCAGGGGTGTGCGCTTGTTGCAGACCAGGGCCACAGTGAGGGCGCCCTGTTCTCGCGCGTACGCCACGGCGCCAAGCACGTATGGCGTGCGCCCACTCGCGGTAATGCCCACGACCGTGTCCGCTTCCGTCACCTTCAGCCGCTGCACGTCTCCCCGCCCGGCCTCCGTGCTGTCCTCCGCGTCCTCGATGGAGGTGGTGAGCGCCTCCCGTCCTCCGGCGATCAGGCCAACGACCATCTCCGGAGAGGTGTTAAAGGTGGGAGGGCACTCCGATGCATCAAGCACCCCCAAGCGACCAGAGGTGCCTGCACCTGCGTACACGAGCCTGCCACCACGACGTAACCGTGCGGCGATTTCCTGTACGGCGCGCGCGACCTCAGGAAGCGTCGACTCCACCGCCGCCGCTACCTTCGCGTCCTCGGCGTTCATCGCCTGGATCAAATCGAGCGGTTCCATTGCGTCGAGGTGTGCGGTGGAGGGGTTGGCCGATTCGGTTTCCAGGCTTGCAAGGAAATCTTCCGCGTCGGACTGCATGGGTTCACCTCTCGGGCTACTCTACTGAGAAGACTGTTGTAGTTCGCTCCGGGTGTGATCTTGCCGAGCACCACGCTCGCGGCTGCACCGGTGCACGAAGGCAGATTGGCGGGTCGTCCATGTATGCACTCATACCCAAGCAGCGCGAAGGCGGCCGCTTCTTTTATCGCGCCGGGCATGCCCGACTCATCGTACAGGATAACACGACTCTCCGGCAGAAACGCGCGGAGCCGATCCATCAGGGCCAGGTTGCGTGCGCCACCGCCACTGACCTGCACGGCCTCGATCCTCGGCGGGCCGAACGCACGGTACGCTTGGACGATGCTGGCTGCCGTCAGCGCCGCGAGCGTCGCCATGGTGTCATCGGGTGAGAGCAGTAGCTGCTCCGCTCGTGCGAGGATCTCGTCCGCGTAGCCGTCGCCGAATACCTCGCGTCCGGTGGACTTCGGCGGATGCCGTGCGTAGTATGGATGCGCGAGCATTTCCGCGAGCAGATCGTCGTGTACCGTTCCCCGTAGCGCCATCTGGCCGCCCTCGTCGTATCCCGCCGGAAGGCCAAAGACCCGCGCGGCGCGGTCCAGCAAACTATTGCCCGGCCCGGTGTCGAAGGCGTACGCGTCTTCGGGCGCGCCGCCGCCGAGCACGAATGTCACGTTTCCGATGCCACCGATGTTCTGGAGCGCGACGGTGTGCGGTCCCGCGAACAGGAGCGCGTCCAGGAAGGAGACGAGCGGCGCGCCCTGTCCGCCCGCTGCTACGTCCGCCACGCGAATGTCGGCGGTGACCGTGACGCCGAGGCGCTGGGCGATCACGGCCGCCTCGCCTGCCTGCCATGTGGAGGGGGTGCGTCCGGACTCCATAAGGTGATAGAGCGTCTGGCCGTGGGAGGCGGCCAGGTCGATCTCCTCAACGCCGATCCCGGCGGTGTCGAGGGTTTGCAGGGCGGCTTCGGCGAAGGCGTCGCCAATCTGGAAGTTGAGTTCGGTGAGATCGGCGAGCGGCGCGGCTTGGTGGGAGAGCAGCTCCAGCGTCCGCTCGCGCAGCGTGGGTGGGAACGGCTGCTCTGCGTGGGCGACGAGGCGCAGCGTCAGCGCATCCGGCCCGTTGCGCGTATCCGGCGCGAGGTCGCAGACCGCCACGTCTATCGCATCCACGGACGTGCCGGAGATCATCCCCATCACCCGCATTCCCTGTTCGGCTCTCGCCTCCACCCTGCCTCCTACCGCCTACGGGATTCGCCGCGTCTGCGTCACCGCTGATCCCAAGCTGCATATCACGCCGATCCTTCCGGCGAGTAGTATAACGTCTGTTGCTGGGAGAGTGATGTGGCAGGCAGCGCACCCAGAGCACGCAGCGTGGACGGGTGTTCCGGCGCACGCCGCGCCTGGAGGAGCAGGCCGCGCGGGTCGCGGCCATATGCCAGTCGTTTTGCCCATGTCGTTGGGCACGCCCGAAGCTCGGCGGCGCTCAGACCGCACGTGCGTAGCCCCGAGAACCCGCCGTTCCACAAGGCCTGCCGTACTAAATCCGGCGCAGCCTCCGGTGAGCAGCCGATCTGGGCGAGCGCGCCCAGGTTCAGCCGAATCTCCATCGTCGCGCTCTGGCAAATCACCGCGCGCAGGCCGACTGCGAGCGCCGGGTCCGCACCGAGCAGCGCCGTGAGCAGGCTGCCCCACGGGAAGTTGATCGTCATGTGCGACGCAGTGTTCGCCAGTTCCTCGGGCAGAACGAGCGCGTTCGCGACGATGTACAGCGCGTTCGGTGGCGCGGTGCGCGAGGTTTTTCGCATCCCGTCAGCGCAGGCATCAAGGCCAATTGAGAGGCAGTCAGGACGCCGCCGAGCGGTGTGCAGGGTGTACCGGCCATCGCCAGCGCCGAGGTCGAGGAGCACATTGTCATATCGCGACGCGAGGGCGTGGAAGCCAGCCGCGTCCAAGGTGCGGGTGTGTTTGCCATGTATCGTATCCAACGGTCACCTTCCGTGCTTTCGGGTTGATCGACTCGAAAGACGGAAGGTTGGCGGTGCGCGGCAACAGCCGCTGCAGGACTAGTTGGGCGGTATGAGAATGAGGCAGGTGATGGTATGCATCACGACACTTCTTTCCAGCCGGGATGATTGGTCCGGCGGCAGCCAGTATAGCACCACGACGCAGTGGGCGATCAGTCGTACAGCAGGTACGGACGCCGTCGTTCCTCGAACGCTGCAGCCCTAGCCCGCCAGTCGGCGACCACAGCGTCGGGATCCGCACCCGCCTCAAGCGCGCGCCTGGGCGCGTCGGAGCCGATCAGCAGGTCGAGGAAGGGTGGCCCGTCCGCTCCGCCGTGCCACGCGAAGGACTCCGGTGCGAGGGAACGGAGGACGTGCAGCAGGTAGATACCCACATCGGTGGCGTGGAGCGCGGCGCGGTCCGTGATGTGGAGCTGCACGCCAC
>JACDAU010000009.1 GCA_013695265.1 Chloroflexia bacterium | reverse complement strand
GTGCAAAGTACAGAGAGAAGGCGGCTGGTTTCTTCCACACGAGCTTGCCCGTTTTCTCGTCCACCGCGTACACAAACTTGGAATCCGCCAGATATACCCGTCCGTTCCCGATAGCGGGCGCGGCCGTAACCCACTCCGACATTCGAACTTCCCACAATGGTTTCCCCGTGCGCTTGTTTAGCGCGTACAGCTCTTTCCCCGATGCTACCAAAACGGCATCGCCCGATATAGCGGGGGACGTGATGTGGCCACCAACGAATCCCTGGTCGGCGCTGCTCACGCGTTTGGGAGTGAAGACCCAACGCTGGGCGCCGGAGTCCAGGTCCAGGCCGAAGATCTGGCCCCGGTTTGCGGACTCCGCCTTGAGAAAGACGCCGTCGCCGTCCGTCGCGGGTGAGAGATAGGTGCCGTTCACCGGGAAAGACCAGCGCTCGCGCCCACTGCGCAGGTCGACGGCGCGAAGAGTCCGCTCCGCCTCGACGAGGGCGATCCCGCGGGCAATAGCCACGGGCGAGCCGCTCGCTATTACTTCTTGCAAAGGGAGTTCCCGACTTTCTCGCAACGGGAGCGTGATGTTGGCTTCGACCGCGCGGGTTCGCGCGCTGTTGTAACCTTCCATCATCCATTCCCCGGACACGTCCTCGCCGCCAACGAGGGGCAGGCCATATCGCGAGCCGAGCGTGCCATACGCGACGACAAACACCGCGGCCAGAGCAAGCAAGCCAACTAGTGCGCGGTGAGAGAAACGAGACATCTGAGGCGGCGTCCTTCACTGAGCGGATTGAGCGACATGGGCTTGGCTTGTCCGGGGGCAAACGTTCGAACACCAGGACGCGCCTGCTGCTATCGGCGCCACCCCACGGCCACGTTGTAGCACAGCGCCGGAAACCGTGTCAAAGTCGTATTGGCTGGTCCCTGGTACTGGTCAATGGATTTGAGCCCGACGCGCCGGCAGGTCAGAGCACAACCCTAACCATTCTTGCCTGTAATGTCCCGCCGTCCAAAGTAACCGAAGCGAACGAACACCTCCAAAAGCCCGACCGTAGCGAGTGCTGCCCACACCCCGGCCGCAAGGCCGAGCGCTGCGGCGAGCGTACGTCCAGGTAGCCCTCCACCATACAGCGCCGCGTAGTTGAGCAGTCCGCCGCGGCCGTCCTGGAGCCTGGCTTCCAGTAGATACTCGCCCGCAGCGAGGTCATCCAGTAGTATTTCCTCCGTCGAGTACGTTCTGGCATTATCGAGCAGGCGCATCGCATCGACCTGCTGAACCGTCGCGCCCTGGTCGGTAAGCCGCAAGCTCACTGTGCCAGAGCCACCGATACTCGATACAACCATGCGCGCAGGCTCGCGGGGGAACACGAGCCTCGCGGCATTCGTCGGCTCGTCGGGCGTTACCCACAGACCGGCGTTCACAAGTCCGGGCCCGACATCATCGTAGGCACGGGAAAGGAAAAACAGCACTACCGACATGATCACTAGCCCGCCAAGGATATGTGGTCCGATGCCTTGTTCCGACGCGGGCTGTGTCTCAGAAACCTGCGCTGCCTCCATCTCGATTGGGGGATGACGCCGGAGCTGGGCCATCCGTTGCTGGTGCTCTCGCCAGTTACCAACCGCCTCAGCTTGCGGCGGCGTCGGTACCGAGTATGCGACCTTTGGCCTGGCGACGCGAAGCACGGCAATCCAGCGCTCGAACCAGAAGTTCCAAGACGCCCAAACGAGATATGTGAGCGCGAGCGCCGCCAGAACGCCCAGGGCGAGTTGCGCGCCCGTGGAAGTAAGCACTAATTCCTGTTGGTTAGACAGCTCTGGGCGGTCCGCGACGAGGCGGTACAATACCTCGCGATAGGCGAATATACTGCCGATGATGATCGCAAAGACCACGGTCGACGTGAGAACGAGGCCGAGTTGATCCCGCCAGCGCCTCCGTATTCGTGGTCGCCATGTGTCTGAGAAGGCGAGCAGTATCCCGAGCACACCGAGCGCGAACATACCCCAGCGTGCGCTCCAGAAGTAACCGGGGAGGGAGCGAAAACTTCTCCCGATGGCAGTGGCCAGTGCGGACCAGAAGGTTACGTCGCCCTGTTGTCCAATGGCCAGCTCGCGGACAAGGCTCAAAAGACCGAAGCTGACAAGAAGCAGGATGAGGAGGACTAGCAGAGCCGCAAGTCCGCTCGCGCCCGCGAGGAAACCAGCGAGAACGCGCCGTGCAAGCATGATCAGCTCACCCCTTTCAATCTCAGTTCGGCATCCGCCCGGTTGGCGCGGCGCCGTGCTCCCGTGGTCAGTGCGAAAGTCCCAGTTCGGAAGCGCGCGGTCGTTGCCAGACGTTGCTCTCGATTACGGATCTATGAATACTAGTTTCCGTGCGACCGTAACCGTCGGAGCCAGTGAGGTTCCGTGACCGTCGGCCCGTGCGGAGCTAATCGTCCGCTGAGACGCTATTCTCGGCGATGACCTGACTATACCAGCGTCCGCTGTCCTTTATCGTGCGCAATTGCGTCGAGTAGTCCACCCCAATGATACCCGAGCGACGCGAGTACCCGAAGGTCCACTCGAAGCTGTCCAAAAGCGACCGCACGAAGTAGCCGCGAAGCGGGACGCCGTCCGCGATCGCCTCTGCGCACGAGGCCAGGTGTCGAGCGAGAAATGCCGTTCGATCCGGGTCCGGAATCTGGCTGTCGCTCGAAAGCGGGTCAGAGTAGGCCGCTTCGTTTGCGCTGACGTAGATCGGCCCCGTCGGATAGTCCCTGTGCAGCCGCTGCAGGAGATCGTACAGGCCGAGCGGGTATACGATCCATCCCTGCGCCGCGTAGTTCCCTTCTGGTTCCACATTCGCGATGTGGAGCGGCGCGTTCTCCCGAGCGTCGCGCACAAAGATTGGGTTGTGGTAGTTTACCCCGAGGAAGTCCGTCTGAGCCGCGATGACCGGGAAGTCCGCAGGTCGCGTGCGCGGCGCGTCGTCACCGTACAACACCAGTACTTCCTCTGGATAGCCGCGGCCATAGAGGGGATCGAGGAACCAGCAGTTGAAGAAGCCGTCGAATCGCTTCGTTGCCGCGCGGTCCTCTGCACACTCCCTGGCTGGGTATATCTGGCCAGGATTCAAGACTATGCCGGCCTGCGCTCCGGGAGCATTGTTCCGAATGATTGGCA
>JACDAU010000008.1 GCA_013695265.1 Chloroflexia bacterium | reverse complement strand
ATTCCCCTGCCTGCTCATCCAGCCACTCGGCAAGCCCTATCTCTCGGCATACCCCTGCCACTATCCCCAGATGATCCAGCCGCTCCGTGCTGTACGACACTCCCGTCTCCATAGGCGTCCTCCTCTCAGACACCTACTCTACGGTAATCGCCAAAACCCGTCCAATTACCTGCGGAATGTGGGGTCGAAGATCTCTCGTCCTGGTTTCGGTGCGCCGACCTCTTCGGAGGTGACGAGATAGCTCACTAGGTCCGTGAAACCGCAGTGCGCCAGCTTCTCCCGCTGCTCCTCGACGAAGTTGTTCGTGACGATCCCGATCGAGACCCGCCCGCGCAGCGTTTGCAGTAGTTCCAAGGCGCCAGGTACGGGCCGCCGCTGACCCTGGTACTCCGCCCGGTATCCCACCGCCAGAGCCTCGGCCTGCGCGAGACTGATCTCCTCACCGCACCACAGCACGAGCCGCCGGAATCGCTCTGCGCGTGCCGCTTCGGGCGTGAGCTCCCCCGCGAGGACGCGCGTCCACGTCTCCTCCAGCAGTCGGCGAAACTCCCGCTCCACGAGATGCCGTGGCCTGCGGGCCAACGCAGCACGGCTCTCGGCCTGTGCCCAGAGCGCCGCAGCGCTCGTCTGTCGGTGATCGAAAAGGGTGTCATCAAGATCGAACATCACGGTCTGCACCGCGGCACGCTCCCTGCTACGAGAAGGTCGTCCCTCTGCCTCGCATTCCCGTTGAAACAATGTTAGCTCATGGCGACGGTCTCACTCCACGTCTGGAGGCATTCATGCGGGTTCTGATCGCAGATGACCACTCCCTCGTGCGGCGCGCGCTTCGGTCTCTGTTGCAAGAATACGGACATGAAGTCGTTGGCGAAGCGCACAACGGCCGGGAGGCTGTGCAACTTGCGTTCACAACCCGCCCCGATGTTGTGCTCATGGACCTCGCGATGCCCATCATGACCGGTCTGATCGCCACCCGCCTGATCAGCGCCGAACTGCCCGAGATCAAGGTCGTCGTCCTCACTGCTTCCGAGGATGATGAGGACGTGCTGGAGGCCGTCAAGTCCGGCGCGTCGGGCTACTTCAACAAGAACATCGAGTCCGATCACTTCTTCGATCTGCTGGAGGGAGTGATACGTGGTGAGCCGGCGTTGCCGTCCGCGATCGCGCCCAGCGTACTTGACGAATTCGCGTGCGCTGATCAGGGCGGTTCTCCACACGAGCAGCTTACCCCTCGTGAGCGGGATGTGCTGGAGTTGATGGCCGGGGGCGTAACGTCCGACCGCGACCTTGCCGAGCGGTTGTTCGTGAGCGAGAACACGGTGAAGTACCATTTGAAGAACGTGTTCGGGAAGCTGCACACGCGCAACCGCGCCCAGGTAGTCGCGTACGCATTCCGCTACGGCCTGGTTGGCGAGGAGCCATCACCCCCCACCTGATGCGGCTCCTTTGCGGTCTCACCCTACAACGATGCCGGCTCCGCAACCATCAGCCGCGCCCGCGTGATTTCGATCGCTGACGTAGAGGAGTCGATCGCCACCCACTCGCGGCCGAGCGCCTGGGCGACCGCCGCAGTCGTGCCGGAGCCGCAGAACGGATCGAGCACGAGGTCTCCGGCATCCGTTGAGGCGAGCACGATCCGGCGGAGCAGCGCTTCCGGTTTCTGGGTGGGATAGCCGGTGCGTTCCCGGCTTAAGGGATTCACGATCGGGATGTGCCACACGTCGTCCATCAGCTTCCCCTCTGGGTGGGGAGCATATCGCTTGCCGGAGCGCGCCCGAATGCCCCCACGTGCGTACCCGCTGGTGGGCGCGTATGGCTCGCGCAGAGCGTCGGCGTTGAAGATGTAGCCGGGGCCCTTGTGGTACACGAGGATGTTGTCGTGCTTGTGTGGGAACCAACGCAGTCCTCTGCCACCGCCGGTGTAGTGCCAGATGATCTCGTTCTGGAAGTTGTGTGGGCCGAACACCAAGTCTAGGAGCATGCGCGCATGGTGGACGCTCCGGCGGTCGAGGTGAAGGTACAGTGTGCCGTCCGGCGCGAGCAGCCGCCGCATCTCCACCACGCGGGGCCGGAGCCACGCCACATACGCCTCGGGATCGGCCCACGAGTCGGCGTACTCCCCGCCGGTGGCTATGCGCGCGCTGTTCGTGCCGAACGGTGGGTCGGCGTATACGAGGCGCACGCTCCCCGCCGGCATAGCGGCCATGTACGGAAGGTTGTCGCCGATGTGTAGCCTGCCCATACTCCGCAGTATACGAGCGACCCAGCCGCAGTCGCCACGGGGCGAGCTCGAAGCGTACCCACCTCTGCCCTGGAAACCCTGGGGAACAAGGG
>JACDAU010000552.1 GCA_013695265.1 Chloroflexia bacterium | reverse complement strand
ACCTTACGCACCGGCAGGGACTCATCGCGGATCAGCTCCAGCAGTTGTGCGGTACCGAAACTGTTGACGTAGACGTACTTGCCCATCTCCGGCATGTAGCCCCCATACGCTGCCTGGTGGAAGACGGTGTCCACACCCTGCAGGGCCTGGAGAAGGGCGTCCCGGTCGCACACATCGGCACCAACGAATTCCGCGGCCTCGGGTACCCAGGTCGGCCTGCCCCCTCCGTGTGTCTGCGGCTCCAGGTTGTCGAGGATGCGCACCCTCCACCCCTCGGCGAGCAGCAGGTCCGACAGGTGCGAGCCAATAAGTCCGGCTCCGCCTGTAACGAGTGCACTAGGGCGATCGCCGTTCCGGGTCTGGTTCACGGTCTGGGCCTCCGTAGGGTGTGGTTTAGGTCAGCGCCAGAAGTAGTCGTCCCACAGGGCTACCTCTGGCGGCCCTCGCCGCCAAGCGTGGACGTAGCCAGGCGTCGAGACCCACAAACCTGCCTGGTGCGAACGCGACCATCAGTAGTGAGAGCAATACCATCTGGTTGTAACCCCACTCCCACTCAAACGGCTGGCTGATGCCACCCAGCCCGATCATCAGATGGATGGCGAGCCCGAGCGCCGCGAGCCCCCCGAGGCGACTAAGTAGCCCCAAAAAAAGACTAGCCACGACCCAAGCCTCGGTCAGCCACAGCACCCATCCGAAAACGCGGATGCCGGGCTGGACGACGTTGTCTATGATGGCCCCGTTAAGTCTGGCCAAGGGGCCTATTGGTACTTCTATGGGGCCCGGGCCGTCGAGCAGCTTGCGCTCCCGGGTCGACCATACTTCCTCCACTCCTATCCAGTCGCATAGGCCGCTGCTGCGGTTCAACGAGCCATCGGGGCGGGCGGTGGTGAAGCGAAAGTCGGGAGGGCAGCCGAAGTCAGGTGGCAGCTTCCAGAAAAGGTTGACGAAGAACAGGTACGCGAGCATCAATCGCGCGAGAAGGAGGGCTGCTCGGCGAATTCCCCCCTCCCAACTTGGAGCGGCGGACAGCACATCACCCGGCGGAGTTGTAGTGGTTCTCATCCTAGTTCCCTCACGGCCATACCCATCACAAAAACCTATCTGTGCCCTGACCCACAAAGCGGCAGCCGCGACGACTCACCCGGCGGTGCTCGTCGGTAGGACTCCCTGCGTCTCCAGTTCCTCCAGTACCGCGATGGTCGCCCGGAGATCCACGTGCCACGGTTGCCCCAGCAGCTCTCGCAGCCATTGTAAATCCTCCAGCTCATCCACATCAAAAGTTACCTCAAGGGTCTTCACTGACAATCGGAGCCGATGGGCACGGTCCACGATCTCACCCAGCACACTCGACTCGCTCATTCGGATCCCGTCAAGCACCTCTTCGCGCCAGTCGCAGGTGCACGTGCCGATAAGGTAGTACCCGCCGTCGAACGTTGGACCAAGGACAAGATCGTGCCGGCCGAGCTCGTCGAACGCACTCTGCACCGTCTCCTCCGACAGGTGCGGTGAATCCGACGCCACCAACACGGTTTTGTCCTCACCCCTGTCCCGCGCGCCGCTGAACAGCGCGCTCTGGCGCTCGGTCCAGTCAAGCCCCTCCTGTTCGAGCACAAGGGCATCGCCTGCCCGAGTTCCCCGTTGTTGCGCGACTTCGGCCCACGCACCCGGCGGGGTCACGTACCATCCGACCTCGAACGGCAAGCATCGGCGCTCGAATCGGGCAGACAGGTCACTTAGGAAGGCCCGGTATAGCGCCACAGCCCAATCCTCACCAATCGTCCGTGCGAGCCGTGTCTTGACGAACCCAGGACGAGGCGCCTTCGCCGCGATGTACACCACGTCACGCGTCATTGCGGTAACTCCGAGGCGGAGTTTCGGCTTCTCCCCAAATCCCGTTGGGGCGTCCAGCGAGAGTAGCGGAACGTGGTGGAGAGGATGCACCACCCCGCGCGGGCACTTCCGCTCAGCGTGCCACCGACCTTGGATTTGCGGCCGTCGCGCCTGCGATAATGAACTGGCACCTCACGGTAGCGCAGGCCTGCCAGCGCCGACTTGACCATCATCTCCACAGACCAGCCGTACGTCATCTCCCGCATCTCAAGCGCGAGAAGATCCCCGCGTCGGATAGCCCGCAACGGCCCCAGGTCGCTAACCCGAAGCCCGTACCGATGGCGCATGATCAGCGCGGCAAGTCGGTTTCCGAAGACTTGTTGGGGCGTCATTGAGCCGGCTTCCATGGTGCCAAGCGCGCGCGACCCCACTACAAGGTCTGCTTCCCGCGAGAGGAGCGGTTGGAGCACACGGGGGAGGTCAGCTGGATCATCCGCGGCGTCACCATCTAAGAGAACGATCACGTCCGCACCGGTGGCGGCGAGCAGGCCCGCGCGGCAGGCGTATCCGCGTCGCTCCTCGCGGACCACCTCCGCTCCGGCACGCCGGGCCCGCTCTCCTGTCTCATCATCTGAGCCATTGTCCACGACGATGATTCGATGAAGCTCAAGCGGCACCTGCGAGGAGAGCCCTTCAACCACCCTCGCTATAGAGGGAGCCTCGTTGAGGGCGGGGATTACGGCGGCGATGCGGGGAATGCTCTCCCCGCTCAACGGCTGGTCCATAGTACCCCATTCAGGCGTGCTCAAACTTCCGTCCTTAGAGAACAACATTTCTGCTTATCACGGTTGTGCAGGCGTTGCCCGCCTTAGGCACCTCCGCCGGGTTGGAGAGGGTGTACTGCAGCATCCGCTGGATGCGAGCCACTTCTTGCTCGCCGCGAACCACCGGGCAGTACTCGTCGGGCGTGTCCAGGCGATTCCTGATCGCCCGGCGGCTGGCACATCCGCCGGCGCAGCTTGCCACGAATCGGCATGACCGGCAAGCCTCCGGGACGGAGCGAGCGCGCTCGAACTCACGGCGGCCCCACATGCTCGTGGGGTCGTCTGCCAGCTGGTGAATGCGGCCTGCGGCCGCGGGCCAGTACGGGCAGGGGGTGATGGTGCCCGCAGGCAGTGCCCGTATGCTCGTGCGCCCACAGGGATTGCCGCGCGTGGTCTCGAGTCCCACGAGGGCGTTGACTAGTGGCTCACTGCAGACCACGAGGGGGCCCGCCGCGAAAAGCCCCGCGAAACCTTCCCAAAACTGCTCGTACGAGAGAGTGTACTCCTCGCCTGTCACGGGCTGATACACGTTGACTCGTAGGTCGCAGCCCAGCTCGCGCGCGAACGATACGAGCTCACCCATCTTGTCGTAGTTGGTGTTCATCATAACCGCCGCCACCGAGGTGGGGATGCCTAGGCGATGGCAGCGCTCGATGCTCTCGATCGCCATCTCCCACGATCCGGGCCCGCGAAACGCGTCCATCTCCTTCTTCGTAGGGTAGTCAAAGCTGAGCTCCACCGAGTGGAAACCGGAGAGTTCTTCATCTGAGAGCATCGCAAGGCTGTAGCCGTTGCTGGTGATAGCGGTCTTGATCCCGCGCTCACGGAAGATTTGCAGCATCTCGCGGTACTGCGGGTGAAGGCCGTTCTCGCCCACGCCGAGGTTCACCGAGCCGACTTCCAGGCTGTCGAGCAACGTGTTCACCTGGGCGATGGAAAGGCGCTGTTGGGCAAGGGTCGGGCGGTAGCAATGTGGGCACGCAAGGTTGCACTCGTTCGTGAGGCCGATACCTACGGCAACGCTCAAGATGGTACCTTCCCTTTCGTTGATCCCCGGGCCCCGAGCGGCGAGGTGGTTGTCCGAGCTTTCACAAGGCTATACATCGCCTTTCTGAAGTATCTGTGGAGAGCAGTCTCCGATTTCCCTGCGTCAATGGTCGGCACGCGAGAGGAGGCCAGCCCTCCTGCCCACTCCCTTCATCCTGCCCAGAAGGCTGTTGCAGCTGACCCCCGAGCCGCTGTCGAGTATCCTGGCACGGATTACCTGGCTAGCTACATCGACGAGAGTTATCAGCAGCAGGATGGCTATGACGAACGTGGCCAGCTCATCATAGCGGAAAAGCTTGTACGAGATCGTGATCGCGGTGCCGATGCCGCCCGCGCCCACGAAGCCTACAACAGTGGCGGCTCGCATGTTGCATTCCCACCGGAAGAGTGTGTACGACAGCAACACTGGGAGCGTTACAGGCACGCGGGCCCAAGCTGTTACCTGCGACTCGTGCGCGCCGGTGGAGCGCACGGCCTCAACTATTCGCTGGTCCACGCTCTCAAGTATCTCGGCGTACAGCTTGCCCAGTACACCCGCGGAATGTACTGCTAGAGCCAGAACACCCGCAAAGGGTCCTAGTCCGACTGTGGCTACGAACACCAGCGCCCAGATCAACT
>JACDAU010000542.1 GCA_013695265.1 Chloroflexia bacterium | reverse complement strand
ACCCGCTCACGCAGGAGCCGGCTCAAGAAACGCCAGCGGATCGACCCGCCACCCTAATGTGACATTGTCAAGACAGTCATCCTGACGGTGGTCACTGAGATGGCGACGCGGCTATCCCAAGGGTGGGTGAACCTCAGGGCTGTGATGGGTCAGGGCTGCCTGGAGGAGATCAGGTTCTTCGTGCTCCTTGGAGTCGGGGGTAAAGGGTATCGGCGGGTGATGTTCCCGATCGCGTGGTTTCTGATGGCGTACCGACTCGAGGTGCTACTGGGCGTTCCGTCAATCAACCTGGCGCCGAGCAAGCTCTTCCGGGAGCTCAAACAGGGCTGGCGCCTGCAGATCTATCCGACATTGTTGAACTGCTCGCCCACCTCGGCGTCGAGATCAAGCACCGCTGCGGCAGAGCACCGGACCAGCCCGGCCCCGATCATCAAGTCCCACACGTCGCCTGATCCATATGGTGTAATTATGGGAGCAATAGACAACGGTCGCGGTTCGTGTCGTAGGGTCGTTCAAATGAGTGCCCGCTATCCCCGCAATTAGCAACGGAGGTATTAACCACCGGCGTTGCTCACCGCTCCCGACCTATGCGGGGACTGGCTTCGCGCCCTGCTGGCCGTACATGGCCACGATCTCCCGCACCGTCGTGGCATCCTCGGGACGCTTGTCCATGTCACGGAAGCTGATGAGACGCGGGAAGCGTAGTGCGTAGCCCTGCTTCTCGTCCTTCATTCCGGCGCTGTGTACGGGCGAGCGAGTGATCTCGTCGGCGAGAACCTCGATGACCACTTCGGGGTCCACCCACACACTGGGCTGTAACAGGCTCTCGACGCGCGCGGGCTTTTCCGCGCTGATATACGGCTCGCAGCGTTCCCGGACCTCGCGCCACTCCACGTCCGTGAGGCCGGTGCCGATCTTCGTGATGCTTGGGAAAGTATCGCGCTCCGGGTCGTACACCCCGACCAGGAGGGCGCCAACGCCAAACGCACTGCGCTTCCCGCGACCATAGATGTATCCGATGACCACGCAGTCGACGGTATCCTGCAATTCGCCAGCCTGGGCGCGCTTCAGCTTCACCCAATTGAAGTTACGCGCGCCCGCCTGGTACGGGGAATCGAGCTTCTTCGCCATGATGCCTTCCAGCCCGCCCTGGATGGCGTCGTTGAAGACGGTCATCAACTCCGACGTTTCATTCGCCACGATCTCGTCCGAGACCAGAATGGTGTCACCGGGCCGGATCAGGGCTCGCAAGCGCTCACGCCGTTCCGTGTACGTACGTGGTGTGATGTTCTCGCCATCTATGTACAGCACATCGAACGCGAACAGCCGGAGCGGCAGTTCCAACGCCGTATCCGCCACGTTGTGCTTGCGCCTGCGCCGAGTGGTTTCCTGAAACGGGAGGTACTCATCGGCGAGGGGATTGTAGGCCAGCGCCTCCCCCTCGAAGATCGCGCTTTTCGCCGCGACTTGTTCAAGCGTCGCGGCCGCTATTTCGGGGAACGAGCCGGTCATCTCCTCCAGGTTACGCGAGTAAATGCGCACCTCATCCCCGAGTTTATGGATCTGGCACCGGAAGCCGTCGAACTTCTTCTCGATGGCGGACGGGCCGAGCTTCGTGAGAATCGCCTCCGCGCTCGGCAGCCGTTCCGCGAGCGCGGGCCGGACCGGGTTGCCGACCTGGATGCTCAGGAGATCGACCGCCTCGATCCCATCGCGCCAGAGCGTTTCCCCGATGAGACCGAGATCGGACGTTTCGTTGTACGCCCGCTCCAGGCGCTTGCGCAGGCTCTTATCCCCAACCTTCGCAAAGGAGTAGCCGTCCAGAATCGTCGGATCACCAACACCGAGCCGCAGCTTCCCTACGGGGATGCGGCAGAGGTACATGGACGAGAGCGGGTCGAGCTGTGCGAGCAATGCGGCGAGGTCTCCAACCTTGCGTTCGATGCTGCCCGCACCCGAGGTGGTCGCGATGGCGGTCAGCGTGTCGAACACTGCCCGAACATCGGGGGTGTCCGCAGGCTGTGGAGCCTTCCCAGATTCGTCCGCCATCTCCCGAGCCGCCGCTCCAATGTCGCCGAGCCGGTCGAAGCGCCCGAGCACGAGAGCGCGATCTGCATCGAAGGCACGGGCTATCGCGTCTGCGACGTAGTTGTTGCCCATGCCGATTTCAATTGGCTGGAAGAAAGGGGCGAGCCTGCCCTGGAGGAGGTATGTGGTGGAGGCTACCTCGTCCTCGGGCGTCTTGCTGAAAAGCTCTGCAAGGATCTCGACCAGCGTGTTGCGCTTTGTAGTCTCATCGAGTTTGCTGAAGTAGATCGCGAGTTCGGAAAAGAGCATCGAACCTTCCTTTGTCCAGTGGTACCCTCATTATAATCGCTGCATGGTCTGGTATCGGCGCCGCACGGAGTTCGGACTAGCAAGGAAACTCGCTGCGCCGTAGAGTGGATTCTGGTGCTGTTCGTGGAATCGCGGACGTGCCTTTGTGACCCTGATGAGAGCAGCAATGAGGAGGATGGCATGAACGAACCAGCAGTCTTTATCCTGGCGGAGCACGCCTTGCTTCGCGTGATCAACCAGATCGGCGATGAGCAGTGGGCCATGGTGATGCCCCCGGAGTTTTCTGTGGTGGAACCGGGGCGCACGGTTACATTGCGCGAGGTCGTCGCGTCCCACGCATACGACGACGCGTGGGTGCCGGACATGCTGACCGGCAGGACGATGGACGAAGTGGGTATGGCAAAGTTTGACGGCGATCTTCTGGGCGAGCAGCCAAAGGAGAGTTTTACACGGATCGTCGAAGCAGCGTGCGCGGCGGCTGGGGCGCTCGATGACCTCGACCGGACTGTTCATTGCTCGTTCGGCGACTACACGGCCCGCGAGTATCTCGAACAAATCACCTCCTTTCGCGGACTGAGAGCCTACGACATCGCTGAGGTGGTCGGAGTTGAGAGCAGACTGTCACCCGATCTGGTGCAGGGGCTGTGGGACGAGATCTACCCGCAGGCCGAGGCGTGGCGCGCCGCCGGTTTTCTCGGTCCGCTGGTCGAGGTGCCGGAGGACGCCGACCTGCATGACCGTCTGCTCGGCCTGACCGGTCGGCAACCCTAGAGCACGGGGTCGCTGCTGTTGTGGACGCAGGCTGCAGTCACTGGGCCAGGCGCCGATCCTGGATCCCGGTTCCCCTTACAGCCGGTGCGCGTCTTCAATGACCATCTCGATGAAGGCAGCAGCGTCGTCGCGTCGGGTGCGCCGTGTCCCGTAGAGCGATCCGCCCTCGCTTGCTCTGCGGATTCGAAGGCACTCGGCGATCACCGTGTGCCATCGCGCCGGGAACGTGTCGAGGGCATAGTAGCCAGCTCCCTCCTTTGAGGTAATCCCCCGTGTGGCGAGGGTGTAGTGCAGACGGCTCACTCCGAGCACGCCCCAGGCGGTTGCCCACGGACCCAATGCTGCGATCCCCATC
>JACDAU010000525.1 GCA_013695265.1 Chloroflexia bacterium | reverse complement strand
CGGCTGGACCTGCCATCGGGCGTCTCGCAGGAAGAGGCGACCGAGCGGGCGATGCAAAGCGAGCGCGTCACCGCCGCGCTCGCGGGAAAGACGGTCCGCAAGGCGATCTGGGTGCCGGACAAGCTGCTAAACCTGGTCGCCGGGTAGGCGGGGTTAGGGGTTAGATAGTAGGTGACGGCAAACCTGGGACATATCACGTAATCCTTGGCACCTCCAGCGGTGAGCAGAGGAATCGAACCTCCACGTAGCCGTTGACGCTGGGCCCAGTGTAGGGGCGTTCAACTGAACGCCCGCTGAACGCCCGCTGAACGCCCGCGCAACGCACAGAGCCAAGCCTCTGCCGTCGGGATCAATGAATACGCCCACCGCAGTGGGGTGCGGGTCTCCGTGCCCGCCCGTGGCGTCTGTGGAAGGTCAATCCTCCGGCCCACCGCTATGCTACCGCCGAAGCAGCGAACCGCGTCCGCGCCACGCTCTCAGCCCGAGGGGGACAGCCCGAACAAGCGCGCGGCGTTCTCACTCGTCGCGCGGGCCAGGTCCTCCACCGCCATCCCCCGCGCCTCAGCGACCGCTGCCGCGATCAGCGCGACGTGCGCGGGCTCGTTGCGCTTGCCCCTGTGTGGCTGCGGTGGCAGGTATGGGCTGTCCGTCTCGATCAGCAGCCGGTCGAGCGGCGCCGCAGTGGCGGCCTCTCGGACGTTTGCACCGCTCCGGTAGGTGACTGGCCCCGAGATCCCGATGGAGTACCCGAGCGCGACAGCACGCAGCGCGTGCTCTACGGTTCCCGCGAATGAGTGCAGCAGCCCGGTCGTCTCTTGCCCGTGCTCGGTCAGCACGGTAAGGATGTCGTCATACGCCTCCCGTGCGTGGATCACGACCGGCAGTGTTAGCCGCCGTGCGAGAGCCAAGTGCTCGACGAACACCGCGCGCTGTTGCTCGGGTGACGCCCCCAGCGGGTAGTAGTCCAGCCCAGTCTCGCCCACAGCGGCAACGAGCGGGGAGGCGAGGAGGCGGGTCAGGTGATCCGAAACGCCGGGACCCCACAAGTCGGTGCTGTTGGGATGCAGGCCGAGCACACAGCGGACGCTGGGTTCGGTCTGGGCGAGCGCGAGGCTCCGCTCCCACTCGATTGGCTCTGTGCCTACGTCCAGCATGAGCCGCACGCCCGTGGCCCCAGCGCGCTCGATCACCGCCGGACGGTCGGCATCGAACTGCGGCGCGTTGAGGTGGCAGTGGCTGTCGACGAGATGGAGGTGCGGCACTGCCCCAGTGTAGCGCGGGCGGCAGGCTGCGTCCACGCCGGGTGTTGGGTATAATCGCGAGGTAGGAAGGGGTGCGCGTGATCGAGAGGTACACTCTGCCCGAGATGGGCAGGCTATGGTCCGACCAGTACCGGTACGAGCAGTGGCTGCGCGTGGAGCTCGCGGTGTGCGAGGCCTGGGCCGCGCATGGCACCATTTCTTCCGAGGAGATGGAGCGGCTTCGACCGGCTTCCGTCAGCGCTGCGCGCGTTGCGGAGATCGAGCGCGAGACGGATCACGATGTGGTCGCGTTTCTCCGCGCCGCCGGGGAGACGGTTGGCCCGGAGCGCCGCTGGCTCCACCTCGGGCTGACCAGCTCCGACGTGGTGGACACCGCACTGTCGCTCACGCTCGTCGATGCGGGGGAGTTGCTTTGCGGGCAGTTGGAGCGGCTGGATACCGTGCTGGTCGACCTCGCCCTGCGCTACAAGGATACCCCGACGATCGGCCGGACGCACGGGGTCCACGCCGAGCCGACGACCTTCGGGTACAAGCTGCTCGTGTGGCTGGACGAAACGCGCCGCAACATCCGGCGGCTGAGTGCTTCCATCGAGGAGTTGCAGACCGGCAAGCTCTCCGGCGCCGTGGGCACACACGCGAACGTTCCCCCGGAGATCGAGGAGCACGCACTGTCCATGCTCGGGTTACGGCCAGCGCTTGTCGCAACACAGGTTCTGGGCCGGGATCTGCACGCCCAGTTCCTCAACACGCTCGCCGTGACAGGGGCGTGTCTGGAGAAATACGCGACGGAGGTGCGGCACCTGCAACGGACGGAGGTCCGCGAGGCGGAGCAGCCGTTCGGTGAGCGGCAGCAAGGGTCGTCCGCAATGCCCCACAAGCGCAACCCCGAGAAGATGGAGCGGGTTGCGGGCCTCGCGCGGATGCTGCGCGGATACGCGTCCACCGGGCTGGAAAACGTGGCGCTGTGGCACGAGCGCGACATAAGTCACTCCAGCACAGAGCGAATAACGCTACCGGGTGCATGCTCGTTGCTGTACTACATGCTGCACCTGATGATCGAGAATCTGCGTGATCTTCGCGTCTATCCGGAGAGGATGCTCCAGAACCTCGAGCTGACGCACGGGCTGGTGTACTCGCAACGCGTGTTGCTGGCCCTGGTGGACGCGGGGCTGGACCGGCAGGAGGCGTACAAACTGGTGCAGAAGCACGCGATGCGGAGTTGGGAGACGGGGGCGGACTTCCGCCAACTGCTCTCGGAGGACGAGCACGTGGCCGCCGTGCTGGACAGCGACGGGCTGGCAGCGGCCTTCAGTCTGGAGCCGCACCTGCGCTACGTCGGCACGGGGTACGCGCGCATGGGGCTGGAGACGGCGTGAGCGCGGTCGCGCAGACCGACCTGCCGGGACTGCGGCGCCTGCACCGGGGAAAGGTACGCGACACGTACGACCTGGGCGCGGAGTTACTGTTCGTCGCGACGGACCGTATCAGCGTCTTCGACCGCGTCCTGCCGACACTGATCCCCGGCAAGGGGAAGGTGCTTACGGGACTGTCGAGCTACTGGTTCGACCGCCTCGGCCGCATCATTCCGAATCACCTGCTGAGTGACGGCACGGACGGCTGGCCGCGGGCGCTGCGTGAAGTTGGGTCGACGCTGGACGGGCGCGCGATGATCGTGCGGCGGGCCCAGCGTATTGATTACGAGTGCGTCGTGCGTGGCTACCTTGCTGGCAGCGGCTGGACGGAGTACGCGGAGCACGTCACGCTCGCCGGAGAAGCGTTGCCGCCGGGCCTGCGCGAGGGGGAACGCCTGCCGCAGCCGAGGTTCACGCCCGCGCGCAAGAACGAGTCGGGTCACGACGAGAACATATCCCACAAGCTACTCAACCACGAACTCGGCACAGAAGTGGCGTCGGAGCTTGAACGGGTGAGCATTCGCCTGTACGAGGCGGGACGGAAGCACACGGAAGCGCGCGGGATCCTGCTCGCAGATACGAAGTTCGAGTTCGGCTACGTTGACGGCAGCCTGACGCTGATAGACGAAGCGCTGACACCCGACAGCTCGCGCTTTTGGAACGCGGAGGGGTATCGTCCCGGTCAGTCACAGCCCAGCCTCGACAAGCAGCCCGTGCGGGACTGGATCGCGAACACCGGCTGGGATGGCGTCTCGGCGCCGCCGGAGTTGCCGTCGCACGTAGTCGAGGCGACTCAGCGCCGCTACCTGGACGCTTACCGGCGCATCACTGGAGAGGAGCTGGAACTGTGAGTGTGTGGTTGGGCAGGGTGACGGTCGTGTTGAAGGCGTCCGTGAACGATCCCCAGGGACTCGCCGTCCTTGACGGCTTGCACGCGATGGGGCACTCGGAAGTCGAGCAGGTGCGCGTGGGCAAGCACCTGGACGTCCGCCTCCAGGCAGACAGTTCAGAGCAGGCAAAGGAGCGCCTCCGGCAAATGTGTGATGCCCTCCTTGCGAACACGCTGATCGAGACGTACACCGTCGAGCTGGGCGCACCTGAGGAGGCTGCGGAATGAAGATCGGCGTCATCACGTTTCCCGGCTCGAACGGCGACATGGACTGTATTCACACCCTGGAACAGATCGGGGGCTGCGAGCCGGAGCTCATCTGGCACAAGAGCACGGACCTGCTGGCAGCCGACGCGCTTGTTCTGCCGGGGGGGTTTGCGCACGGCGACTACCTGCGCGTTGGCGCAATCGCCCGCTTCTCGCCCGTGATGCGCGAGGTCGAGCGGTTCGCGGGCGCTGGACGCCCGGTGCTCGGTATCTGCAACGGCTTTCAGGTATTGACGGAGGCCGGGCTGCTACCGGGCGCACTTCTGCGCAACCAGCACATTCTGTTTCGCTGTGCCTGGGTCCACGTGCGCGTGGAGTCGACCGGGTCGCCGTGGCTGGCAGGAGCACAGACGGGACAGGTGCTCAAGGTGGCCGTGGCCCACGGACAAGGTAACTACTTTGCAGACTCGGACTCATTGAACGGCTTGCAATCGCGGAGCCAGGTGGCGCTGCGCTACTGCGACGCCGATGGCGTGGTCACTGCCGATAGCAATCACAATGGCTCCGTGCTCAGCATCGCGGGGGTGACGAATGATGCAGGCAACGTGCTCGGGATGATGCCGCACCCGGAGCGCTCCTCGGACCCACTGCTGGGGTCGTCTGATGGCCGAGTGATGTTCGAGTCGGTCGTGCGCTCCCTGATCGGCGTGGCTTCGTGAGCGCGCAGATAAGCCCGGAGGCGCTGCGCGAGGTCGCGCTCTCGCGGGAGGAGTACGACCTCGCCGTCCGCCTTCTGGGTCGCGAACCGAACACCGTTGAGCTGGGCGTCCTCGGGGCGATGTGGAGCGAGCACTGCGGCTACAAAAACAGCCGCCCGCTGCTCGGCATGTTCCCGAGCGAGGGGCCCGATGCGTTGCAGGGTCCGGGGGAGAACGCCGGCGCGGTGCGGCTGGGAGGCGGGTTGGCCGCCGTGTTCAAGGTGGAGTCGCACAATCACCCGAGCGCAATCGAGCCGTACCAGGGCGCGGCAACCGGCGTGGGCGGTATCGTGCGCGACATTTTCACGATGGGCGCTCGCCCGGTGGCGCTCCTGAACTCCCTGCGCTTTGGTCCGCTTCAGGAACGCGAGAGCCGGACGCTGCTCGCGGGCGTGGTGCGCGGCATTGGCGACTACGGGAACAGCCTGG